>WHTI01000377.1 GCA_009377815.1 Actinomycetota bacterium | reverse complement strand
CTCGGGGATCTGGCGGTCTCGGGGGATGACTCGGAGGACGGCCCTGTCCCGCCAGCGCTTCCGTGTCGGCCCCACTCCTCCTGCGTCATGGATAGGACCCTCAGGCCGATCCAGCCCGAACCCACGATCAGCAGGCTGTGAGCAACCAGGTTGACCGCCTTGATGCCGCCGATGGCGCCTACCGCGTCCACGACGAGGAACACGATGATCAATGCCGCGGCGAGGCGCGGAGCGGACCGGGTTCGCCAGAGCGCGATCGCCAGCAGCAACGTCCCCAGTAACAGGCCGACGAGAAACATGGCGAGGACGGTCGCTCCCCCCGCGCTGGCCTCGAAGCCTTCGACGATCTGAGTGGCCCGGACCTGTCCGGCATCCTGCTTGACCATCTCCAACAGGGCGATGTCCGCTCCGTGCACCGCCGAGTATCCGACCACACCGATGAGTGCCAGCGCGCCACCGACGAAACCGAGCCGCGACGCGCCCGGGCGTACGAGGTGCGCCAGTCCCAGCGCGATCGGGATGAAGAGAACGGTGGCGAAAAGGCCGACGAGGATGCTCGCCAGACGGCCGTCCGGGTTGGACGCGATGGCGGTGATGTGGTCGGCGACGACGGTGCCGCTCTTGGGATCCAAGAGATGCTCGATCAATCCCGCGACAGGCTGGATCAGAAGCGCGATCCCGACAATAGTGGGGCCGAACAGGGACGAGAAACGGGGGCGTGTTGCTGATGCTGGCACGATGTCTTCTCCTTGTGTGCGACGGCGAACGGTTGTTACCGAGAGGCTAGGAGGGGCAGGACACGATGTCGTCGGCCGTAGACCCGATATCGGGTGGACCCACAGAGGCTTTTTCGATCCCTCGTCATCTCCGCGGTCCTCCTCACGGAGGACGGGGATCGTCGCGAGGGCGGATGCCTGCCACCGGGCCCATGACTACAGTGACGCCTATGAGCGCTATCAAAGCGGCGTTCCGGCGTGCCTTTCGCAGCGTCGATCGCTTCGACATCGTCATCGCCACGTCCGTGGCACTCATGGGGCAGCTCGAGGTCTGGGGGCCGGATGTCGGTATCGCCGTTATCGTCGGCCCCGCACCGGTCAACGCCGCGGGGTATCTGTTGGCTTCGCTCGCTTTGATCTGGCGCCGTGCGGCTCCCGTGGCAGTGTTCGCCTTCATCGCCACGGTGTCCTCGCTGCAGTACGTTGTCGCCGGAGCTTCTCAGGGTTTCGGGAGCTTCCTGCCGCCCTTCCTTGCGTTCTACGCGGTGGGCCGGTACGCGCAGCCACAGGTCCTCATGGTTGCGGTTCCCCTCGCGGTGCTGGGGACCGCGGTTCACGAACTGCGCGACCCCAACTTCGAGTTCGGGGGAACCGCAATCACGTACTGGATCGTGTTCGCGACCGCGTGGCCGCTGGGATACGCCTTCCGCCGACGGGAGCTTCACGCGCGGGTGCTGACAGACAGG
>WHTI01000216.1 GCA_009377815.1 Actinomycetota bacterium | reverse complement strand
GGCATCGTTTCGGTCGAAGACATCCTCGAAGAGATCGTCGGTGAGATCGAAGACGAGTACGACCCCGCCGAACTCACCCAGGTCACCGGCTCTCTGCCCGACGGCGTCCACCTCCTCTCGGGTCTCCTTCACGCAGGTGAGGTCGAGGAGGCATGTGGGTTCGTGATGCCGGATGGTCCCTACGACACCCTCGCTGGATTCCTGCTGTCGATCTTCGATCACATCCCGGACGTGGGCGAGCACATCGGGTTCGATGGATGGGAGTTCATAGTCGTTGAGATGGATCACAATCGCGTCTCCAGGGTGCTCCTGGTAGAGCCGAGGCGCTCCGAAGAGGAAGAGCAATGACGGCCTGGTACCTCGTCATCGCGCTGCTCCTACTGTTGGCCAACGGGTTCTTCGTTGGTGCCGAGTTCGCGCTGCTCGCCTCGCGAAGAACCAAGCTGGAAACGATCGCGGCGGAGGGAAGCACCGGGGCGGTCAACGCGATCAAGTCGATCCGCGAGCTGAACTTCATGCTTGCCGGCGTGCAGCTGGGGATCACGATGGCCTCATTGGGACTGGGGTACGTCGGGGAACCCGCGGTCGCGCAAGTGATCGAGAACGTCATCGAAGGGTTCGTCAAACTGCCGTCGGGACTTCTCCACGGGATCTCGCTCGTCGTTGCCCTCACGATCGTCGTCTTCCTTCATATGGTGATGGGCGAGATGGCGCCGAAGAACATGGCCATCGCCGAACCCGAAAAGGCTGCCATCCGGCTCTCGGTCCCCCTCCGGCTCTACGCCAACATCTTCCGGCCGTTCATCAACCTGCTCAACTCACTGGCCATTTGGGTCACGAGCAGGTTCGGGGTCGACGCGACGACCGAACGCCTGAGCGCCCACACGGTCGAGGAGATCGGAGCGATGGTCCAAGCGTCGGCCAAGGGCGGAGCCATCGATCGTTTCGAGGAGCGCCTGCTGTCGGGCGCCGTAGAGCTGGGCGAACGGGATGCCGGTGCCGCCATGGTTCCCCGCACCGAACTGTCGGCGCTCCCTTACACCGCGACTCCCGCGGAGATCGAGGCCACGGTGGTCAGATCGGGGCACTCCCGGATTCCCATCCATCAAGAGGACCTCGACAACATCCTCGGGTTCTTCCACGCGAAGGACCTGCTGCAGGTCGCTCCCGAAGATCGGGATCGTCCGCTTCCCGCCGACCTCATCCGGCGGATGCTCGTAGTTCCGGAATCGCGCAAACTCCGCCCCCTGCTGATCGACATGCGCCGACAGCGCATCCACGCCGCGCTCGTGATCGATGAGCACGGGGGCACCGCCGGGATCGTCACGCTCGAGGACCTCATCGAGGAACTCGTCGGTGAGATCCGCGACGAGCACGACGTCAGCGAGATGGGGATCCAGCGACTCGACGGCGGCCGCTTCCTGGTGCCGGGAAGCCTGCGGATCGACGAGGCCGAATCCCTCCTCGACGTCGATCTTCCCGAAGGCGAGTACGAAACCATCGCCGGCTTCCTGATGGACGAGCTCGGACGGATCCCCAAGCGACGCGACAGTGTCGATCACAACAGCTGGAGGCTTCGGGTCAGGAGCATGCACCGGCGGCGCGTCGTCCAGATCCTGATCGAGCCCCTCGCATCGGACTCGCCTCCGACGCCCTCCGGCGAGTAGCCTCCTGAGGATGAAGAGCCAGGCCGTCCGCGCCGCCCGCCCCCACCTGTTCCGCGCGGCCGTAGCGACCGCCGTCTCCGTTGCGGGCCTCGTGATGGCGTCCTCCTACATCGAAGGCGCCGACGGGCTGATCGATCAACTGCGGTCGAGCACCTCGAACGGCAACGACGTTTTCGCAGTGATCGGCTTCGTGCTGTTCATCCTCGGCGGCATCCTCGCCGTCCGAAGCATGGCCACCGCACTGCGCAAAGCTCTCGAGGTGCGCCTCGGCGATGCCCGCGGCGTGCCGGTCGCGCTGGCGCTATCGATCCTTGGGTACCTGCTCGTGATCCTTCCCGGATTGGAACTACTCGGCGTCAATCTCGGGGGCCTCCTCCTCGGCGGTGCGATCACGGGCGTCGTGGTCGGCATCGCGGCGCAGCAGACCCTCGCCAACTTCTTCGCCGGGATCGTGCTCCTTACCGTGCGCCCATTCACCCTCGGAGAACACATCGTCCTGCGCTCGGGGCCTCTCGGCGGCGAGTACGAAGGCGTCGTGCGGGACATGAGCCTCTTCTACGTCGCCCTTCAGACCGAACTCGGCCCCGTCCAACTCCCCAACGCCGGCGTCCTCGCCGCCGCGATCGGCCCGGGAGCCCGGGGGCCGGACCCTGAGACCGCGCACGAAGACGCCGAGCCGAAGGACGGCGGCCCTCCCTGATGGATCGCACCGACAGCGTCCCGCTCGCCGGCGGAGACGTCAACCTCGTCGTCAGGATCGGCGACACGGTCAGACGACCGACCGGCGAACACACCCCCGCGATCCACGCTCTCCTGGACCACCTCGAGGACCAGGGTGTCCCCTACACACCGAGGGTCCTGGGCTTCGACGAGCACGGCCGCGAGATCCTCCGCTACATCGAGGGCACCCCCGCGCTCTATCCCCTGGAGGACTGGGCTCGTACCGACGAGGCACTTCAGGCTCTCGCGCACATGCTCCGCACGATCCACGATGCCACCCTCGACTTCATCCCCCCGCCGAACGCCAAGTGGCAAGCGCTCTTTCGAGCAGAAGGAGCCGAGGGCCCGGTCATCTGCCACACCGATCTTTTCCCGCCGAACGTGATCTTCCAGAACGGCCTCCCCGCCGCCCTGATCGACTGGGACTACGCCGCGCCCGCCACCCGCCTCACCGATATCGCCACCACTGCCAACTTCTGGCTGCCCCTGATGCACCCCGACAACGCAACCGCCGCCGGATGGCCACTCGACGACCAGAAGATCGAAACCCGGCAGCGACGAGCAAACCTCCTATACACCGCCTACGGCCTCACCGACGAAGAACGAGCCGGCGCCATCGAAGCTTGCATCGCCAAGAAGAAGACGGGCCTAGAAACCCATCGTCGTATGGCCACCGAGGGACACCCAGCATTCACGCGGATGTGGACCTCAGGCAGCGGAGCAGCGATCCAGAAAGACATCGAGTGGCTCGAAGAGAACCGGCCAGCACTCGAATCAGCCTTCAACTCATGAGGCAGCAGAGAAAACGCTGTCCCGGACCGACGACTCAAAACGATCTGGAGGAGGGTCGGGACAGCGTTTTCTATGGGCCGATGTCCCGGACCGACGACTCAAAACGATCTGGAGGAGGGTCGGGACAGCGTTTCCTATGGGCCGACCCCAGACGCGAGACGACCCCCGAATCCCCCCGGGGGCCGTCCGTAACAGGATGTCTCTGTTTGTCAGATAGGACGAACGTTGGACGCCTGCTTGCCCTTCGGACCGTCGGTCACGTCGAACTCGACGGCCTGGCCTTCCTCGAGGGACTTGTAGCCATCAACCATGATGGCGGAGAAGTGGACGAAGACGTCCTCACCATCGGACTGCGAGATGAACCCGTAGCCCTTGTCGTTGCTGAACCACTTCACGGTTCCTTCAGCCACTACACCCACACTT
>WHTI01000162.1 GCA_009377815.1 Actinomycetota bacterium | reverse complement strand
TCGGGATCCGTTTCCTCCAGTTGCTTGCGTGCCCAGTCCTGCGCGTCCATGCTGGGGGTGACCATCGCCTTCCTCCTCAGTTCGTCTTGTCGGACTTCCTGAGGATGAAGCGGTGGTCTTCTCGCGACCGGGATTTCAGCCTGCTACACCACGTCCATGGGCACTAACGAGATCCAGAAATGGCCGGGAGCACGTTGACAGACGCAGAGATTTCAGCTTATGTTTGTGAAGCTAGAGATTCTTGACATCGTAATGGAGGGCTTGGGGATGCGCTGGATTCCGGGATCTACCCGTCGGTTTACGAGCAGGATGATCGTGATGCTCCTGGCCATCAGTCTGATCGCGGCCGCTTGTGGGGGCGACTCCGAGTCCGAGGGCGGCGACTCCCAAGGGACATCGCCTGCTGGGCTGCCTCAACCTGAGGTAACCAGTCTCAAGTTCGCAGTGTCAGCGCTTGCTCCCGGACCTAACTTCGCCCAATTTGCCGTCGATGAGGGCCTGTTCGAGAAGTATGGCATTCCCGACGTTGAGGTTCTCCTACTGGAGGGCTCGGCTCGATCGCTTCAGGCACTCGTAGCGGGCCAGGTTCAAGTCACCATTGACAGTGCCCAAGCGACCCTGACGTCGTTACTCACCGATAACCCACTCCAGGACGTGGCGCAGTTCCACAACAGCTTCGTGGATTGCATCTACGGCGGACCAGAGATCAAGTCTCCAGACGACGTCGCTGGGGGGCGCCTGGCGGTCAGCACGCTCGGAGGTCAGTCTCACGCTGAGGTCGTTGTGGCTCTCACTGAATTTGGTCTGACATCGGATGATGTGGAGATCGTCCAGATTGGTGGCCAGGACGACCGAGTGGCCGCGCTTCGAGCTGGCAGTGTAGAGGCGATCCCCGCCGAATGCGCCGTCGAGAAGCAACTGACGTCCGAGGGGATGAATGTCCTCCTGCGCCTACCGGACGTTGAGACTCAGATGCCGGGTTCTCCCCTCACATTCAGCAAGGAGTTCATCGAGAAGAACCCGAATACTGTCCTTGCAGTAACAGCAGCTTGTCTTGAAGCGATGCAGACCCTCTTTAACGACACGGATGCCGCTGCGGAATCGTATGCAGCTTGGGTACAGGTGTCGCCCGAGGATGCACTGCTGAGTCTTGAGCCTTACAAAGATGTTGCACAGCGAGATCTTCGCTGGACGCCTGAGGGTTACGCCACCGTGCACGAGTTCCTCGTCCTCACGAATCCTGCCGTCGGTGGGGTCGATGTTAGGGATGCCTACACTTTCGAGTTCCTTGAGCGGCTTGAAGAACTCGGCGTGTATGAGGATTTAGGTGTCCCCGAATCGAGCTGACGGGGACTCCCAGCCCAGTAAATGACAACAATCCATCTTGGAATAGTTCCTGGCAACGCGACCTATCGCGCTCAGACATTTTGGGACGTCGATGCTCGTCGCAAAGCTGGAGGGAGAAAGAGCTCGTTTCGAGGACGGCTAATAAGGCATCTAGACGACGGAACATGGGGACCTGGGGGCCGATAGTGTGCGGCCGCCCCGGGTGTCGAGCGTAGCGATGGCCCAATCGAGCAGCCAGACTCAAAGCAATAAGCTTCGTGCAACCGATATTCGCATGGAGTACACACGGCGCGATCGCACTCGGGTTTTGGCCATCGACCGCTTGAATCTCGAAACCCAGGAAGGAGAGTTCCTCAGTGTCGTCGGACCCAGCGGCTGCGGAAAGAGCACCTTCTTGAAGATCGTGGCTGGCCTCGTTCAGCCGACGGAAGGGGAGGTAGAGGTCAACGGGGAGGTCGTGACCAAGCCCGCTCCGAGCCGAGCGATGGTGTTCCAGGATCCATCTCTCTTCCCATGGTACACGGTGACTCAGAATGTCGCATATGGACTTGCTTGCCAGGGAGTTTCCAAGACCGAAGCCAGCGAGCGAATCGGTCCACTTATCGAGATGGTGGGCCTGCGAGGTTTTGATAACCATTATCCATATGAGCTATCCGGCGGGATGCAACAGCGGGTGAATCTTGCTCGCGCCCTGGCTGTGAATCCGGATCTCCTTCTGATGGATGAGCCGTTCGCAGCATTGGATGCTCAGACGCGCGAGATAATGCAGGCGGAGCTTCTAACGATTTGGCGGCAGACGTCGAAGACGGTCCTCTTCATCACTCACCAGATCAACGAAGCCGTCTATCTTTCAGATCGTGTGATCGTGATGAGTGCTCGCCCGGGGAAGATCCTTGATGACATCCAGGTCGATCTCCCACGTCCGCGAGAGCTTGCGATCAAGCGCTCAGAGAGCTTCCTTCGCTACGAGGAGCGCATCTGGCGTCAGCTTGAATCCGAGGTTCGTCGGGAGATGGAGGCCGATCAGCTTGAGCGCCGGCAGGGCGGCGAGTAGCCGTGGTAGGAGGCCCAAGTAGTGCTGATTGGGTCCGTCGCCATGAGCGCCTACTTTTCGGCGTCCTAGGCATCGTTGCCCTACTGAGCCTGTGGGAAGTAGGCACGGCCACGGGTTATTTGAGCTCCACGATAATGAGCTCGCCGACAGGCATCGTCCGCGCCGCCCAGCTCGAGTTCGGACGTGGGGAGATTTGGGGCCATATCGCCTACAGCCTCACTGAGTACGCCATCGGGTTGGTGTTCGCAGCCGTGGTCGGCGTCTCCGTCGGATTCATCGCCGGCTGGTGGCAACGTGCCTTCTTCATACTCGACCCATGGATCACTATCTTGTACTCGACTCCGACGGTGGCCCTTGTCCCGCTCTTGATCATCATACTCGGGATCGGTCTCTGGACTAACGTAGTGGTTGTTTTCCTGATCTCATTGTTTCCTATTATCGTCAACACTTTGGTTGGGGTTCAGAGCACTGGCCAGTGGCACCTTGGCGTCGCACGCAGTTTCGGTGCCACGCAGCGAAAGCAATGGACCTCTGTCGTGATTCCAGGGTCTCTACCGTTCATACTGACGGGCCTACGGCTAGCGGCGGTCCACGGGATGGTGGGTGTGGTCGTGGCGGAGTTGATCGCTGGGAACAGGGGTCTAGGTTTCTTCATGAACCTTGCGGGACAGTATTTGCAGTCGGGCACAGTCATGCTGGGCATCCTGATCATCGGGCTATGGGGAGTCTTCATCAGCGAAGTGATGAAGCGCGTGGAGGACCGCTTCGAGATGTGGAGACCTGACTGACGCGCGCTTGGCTCACCTCGAGACGCCGTTTCTCCCTGGTTGATGGTGGGTGATCGTGCCACTAGGCGCGGAGGCGCTGGCTCTGGTGGCTGCCTTCTGCTTCGGAGCGAGCCAGGTGACCGCGCGGCGAGGGCTCGTGGACACGAGCATCATCGCTGGCATGCTGATCAGCCTGTCTACGGCATTCTTGGTGATCGGTGGGCTTGTGGCCCTGAACCCCCCGGAAGCCCTCGACGCAACTGGACTCCTGTTCTTCTCCCTTGGAGGACTCGCTGCTCCGGGTGTTTCCCGATGGGCAGCCACGACCGGCGTCCACCGTTTGGGACCTTCTATCGCTGTGCCGATAACCCAGGGCGTCCGGCCCATACTGGCCGTGACGGGCGCCGTATTGCTACTGGGCGAAAGTGTCGATCTCCAGAGGTTCCTCGGGCTCACCGCCATCGTCGCTGGGGGCTGGTACTTGTCCAGATCCCGTGAGGAAGCGCGGACGATGAGCCTCGGTGCGTTTGAAGGCGGCCATAGCTATCCTCTGCGCAGATTTCGGCCGGGGATCGTGTTCCCTTTATTGGCCGGCTTGGCATATGCGTCGTCTGATCTTTTGGTCAAGCATGCCTTGGGGTACCTGCCGTATGCGACCTTGGGGGCATTCGTTGGGATCGCCACGGCATTGACGACTTGGGGAGGAATCATCTCCTTCGTCCCAAGGGCCAGGAGGCAGCTTCGCGTTGGTAGGGACTTCGGCTGGCTGATCGTAAGCGGGGGATTGAACGCCCTTGCGCTGATGTCGATCTTTTCTGCCCTCGAGCGAGGAGATGTCTCCCTGGTAAGTACCCTCGCCGCTTCGCAACCACTCACCGTGTTTGTCTTTTCACGTCTCCTGCTTCGCAGCATCGAGCGTCTAGATGCATCCACCGTGATTGCAGGCTCAGCTGTGGTCGCTGGGACGATCCTGGTATCTCTCTAAGCCATAGCCGTTGAAGAAGTGTTCCGACGGCTAGGGAGGTTGCGGGCACTTTCCTTGTCCTTCATCGTCAAGTCGACGCGCGGCGGGAGACGGTAAGGGGCCTCTACGCCGCTTGTTGTAAGAGCCAAGTCGCCGTATCACGCTGACATGCTGTTAAGAGCGGAGCTAAAGCACCCGCAGGTCTTGACGCCATACCGCGAAGCGCTTTTCGATACGACGGAGGATCTCCGTCGTCACCATACCCAAGGCGATGAACAGGAACGTGCCAAACAGAACGCGGTCGACTTGTAGGTTGTTACTGGCGACCACGATCATGTAACCCAGGCCGGCATTGGCCGCGTAGAGTTCGGCGATGACCACCCCGATGAGGGCGCGCCCGGCCCCCAGGCGAAGCCCAGCGAGGATGAAGGGAACGCTGCCGGGAAGAACGACCGAGGTAAAGATACGACGCTGTGACGCTCCGTATGTCTGAGCTACTGCAAGCAGCTTCGGCTCCACCCGCTGCACGCCAGCGTGCGTATTCAGAAGGATCGTGATGAATGCGCCCAGGAACACAACAGCGATCTTGGCATACACGGTCAGGCCCAGCCATAGAACGATGATGGGCAACAACGCGATCCGGGGAATTGCATATAGGAAGTTGATCAGGGGTTCGAAGAGGTATGACAACCGGCGGTACCAACCGATGATGATACCAAGACTCACGCCGAGGACGAGGGCCGCGATGTAACCGACCGAGAACTCCATCAAGCTGACACGCACGTCCGTCCAGAATCGGGGGATTTGGACCTCCTTGACCCCAGCGGCCAGCACTTCCGAGGGCGCAACCAGGTACGGTGAATCGATCAGTCCAGTGCGGGCAAGGATCTCCCAGGTTAGGAAAACTCCGATGACACTTACTGCCCCGTATACAACGCGCTGTCGGCTTGAGTTAGGCACAGTTCTTCCCCGCTTTTTCGCCAGTCGGCGGCTGGCCGATCCGCGACTCGGAGGTTGCCGGTTGTTTCTGCGCCGCGTTCCGCTGAGCTCTTTCAACCGCTCTCCCTGGGTAGAGTAACTTGATGCTAAGATACGCTATCTCAAGTGCCTTCCTCAAGGGGGGTAACGAGTTGAGAGGCTCTGCAGAGCGTTGCCCGGGCGCAGTATGCCTCTAGCCCTGCTCGGCGTATTCATCCTGTGGTTCGGATGGTTCGGCTTCAACCCCGGTTCGCCGTAACTACTAACCTGGCCGCCGCTGCAGGCGCCTTGGGCGCGATGTTCACGATCTGGGTGGTCGGAAAGAGACCGGATGTCGGGATGACTGCCAACGGAGCCCTAGCAACCGTGGGTTCTGTCAAACGGCAGGTCCAGGCACGCTGAGGAAGGCTCAAGCGAGCCAACTTTTCTGAACAGCTCGAGCACCGGGTTCGGCGGTCCCTCAGGGGCGACTCGCTGACGTACGCGGACTCACCGATCAGCCGGCCCAGGCAACCACGTTCGTGCTCCCGGACGAGGTGGGACCGGGCGCCATGCTAGGGACGAGGTCTTCCGAAGGAAGCCTCTTAGCCGATTCGACGTTCCTCCCGGTCCCTCCGCCTCCGCCGGATGCGCGCGCTGCGTCTTTTCCTGGCAGGCTCAAGGATGCGGACGGGAGACGTCGGTCTGGTCGGGATCCGTCC
>WHTI01000072.1 GCA_009377815.1 Actinomycetota bacterium | reverse complement strand
CTGTCGTTGTGAGCTCCGGATGATGGCCGCCGCCCAGAACCTCCGCAGGGTCTGGGCCTCGGCTCAGACTCGGAACGGTTCCCGCGTCTTCACCATCTTGCCGGCCTGATTCCTGGTCGACGATTCTGCGACGGCCTCTTCGCGAAGCCATCAACGAATCAGATTGCTGTGAAGGTCATCAACCACTACGGCGACGAGGTGCTGAAGGTCTACGAGGTGGAATCGGACGAGCTTAGGAGGATTCCTTGAGTCCTCTGGGCTCCAAGGCTAATCGACTACTAAAACCCGATACAAGATGGCGATTGGTTGAATCTCAGGCGTCTGGCCACGGCTGTCGACGTCCGCGACGTCGCCGTAACCAGATACTCCACGTAATCCCCGCGGGGCGAGCTGCTCGTGCGCGAGATCCCTCGAGTCTTCAGTTCTCTGAGGATGCTTCCATACGTGGGGAAGAGCAAGTCTCGCGTAGAAAAGCGGACCTGGCGAGGTCTTCTAGACTGCAGGTGGAAGTATTTACCACGAGCTACGTCCGAAAAGGGAGAGACGACCCGTGAACCTGTGCGGCGCCATCCAAGGCAGGCATCTGTTGAGTTTCACCTACGAGGGGCATCAACGCGTAGTGATTCCCGCTGCGCATGGGACCCACAAGACCACAGGAAACGCCGTCCTCCGCGGGTACCAAGTCCGTGGCACGAGCAGCACCCGGCCCGTGCCGCTGTGGGATCTCTTCTTGGTGGACAAGATGATTGGCCTTCAGGTTCTGCAAGATACGTTCGGTGCCGACCCCCCCAAGTACAGCCGCGGTGACAAGCACATCGACGTTCACTGCGAGCTATAGCACGCATCCGAGCTACCGTCCGAAGTCTGCCAGAGCATTGATCAGCTCGCGCAGTGTGTCTGGGAGACCTTCGAGGCCCGCGTCCAGAGCAGATGACCTCATAGCAGCGACATTCTTCGATCGGAGTGTCTCCTCGTGGCTGGCGAGTTGCTCGTTGTACTCAGGCCACATCTCCAATTCCGTTTCGAGATCATCGCGCAGCACACACCACCGGTTTGTGATGGTCGTTGCACCGCCCCACTCGTACGGCAAAGTACCCGTGCGGGCGGATTCCACACGAGGCAGCCAGGCAAGCAACGAATTAGTCGCGGCCCTATGACTCCCAGCGACTTCAGCCTGTTTCGTCTTGTCATCCGAGTGTTTCCTGGCCGCACCGTCGGCGTCCGCATCGGCGACTACGTACACCGGTATGCTCACGGAATCGAGCAGCGAAAAGGGCACCTTGAAGTTCTCTTTGCCGCCCATCGCGAGTACCACCGTTCCACTTGCGTCCAACGACTTGCCGAGCCGTTCAGCCAACACCTCGAGAACGACGCGATCCGTATCGCCCTCGACGAAGACGACGGTGTCTGCAAAGAACCCCTCTGAGAAGGTCTGAGGTAGCTCTTTCTCCACCACTCGTTCAACCTTCCCGATATCAACGCCAGCTGTCGATGCGACGTCCTTGATGGTTGCCGCCTTGACCTCGGTGCTGCCGCCGACGAGGGTGAACCGACGGAGCGCCCCGAACTGCTCCGGCAATACGAAGTACGGGCTGTGGGAGGCGAAGAGGACCTGAGAGTTCGTTCGCTTCGACCACTGAGCGAGTACGCGCGCGAAGTGTCTCGCACGAACCGGATGCTGATAGATCTCAGGCTCCTCAATGCAGACGATCAAGGCCGGGAGTCCCGCCAGCTCCTGTTCAAGACCACCCTCTCCGTTCTCTGAATCTTCAACCGTGGCGTTCACCGATGCCTCATCCGGTACCAGTGCCTGCAGCATCGAGATCATCACGGCGCGCTGGATCCCATGGCCCTGGCGTCCAACATCCTTCCGCTCGCCGTCGATCACAATATCGGTCTGGATTGATGTGTCACCCCTGACCGACCATGACGGAATCTCAGGAACGAAGTCGATCATGGCCATGGGAACGAGATCGGCCAGCATCCGGTTAACACGTTCAGCCTGCAGTTTGGTGGACTGCATGACCCCAGCCTCTATCTCTTCACGGAGCTTCGAGAGCTGGGCTTCGTTGTCGGCCTCCCACTTCGCGCGCGCTGCAGCTACAGCTTCCGACATGAGAGTGCCAATCAACTTGACAACGGCGCTCGACTTGCCCGAAGTCGACACCTGGTCAGCGATGACCGAACTTGCCGGCACTAGAACCAATCTCATCCGGCGCGCGAGGGCGTGCTCGCCATCAAAACCGAACATGTGTGTCGCGTCGCTTGCTTCAACCTCCTCAAGAAGCGATGCGTTGGCGGCCTCGCTCTCCCAGCCCGCAAGTTGCTCAAAGATGTCATCCTTCGTGGTCACGTCGGTGAGGGTCGGATGACCGCTCCGGGCCTGCCTGTACAGCGTGCGTATCTCGGCCACTCTTGGGGCGCTCCTGATGGCAGCGAACCCGGGGCCCTGGCGAGAATTACCAATCATCTTCTCCTTGCCATCCAGTCGTGACCAGATCCGGCGAAACCTGGCCTTCTCTCCACGGCCGTATGACCCGAGGATCTCCCGGTCCTTTGTCGTGAGATTGCCGAAGGTGACTTCGACGTCGATGTCTGTGCTCTCGTCCTGATCGAGACTCCCGCCAGCCACGGTCGAGTGGAAGTCATCCTCTGAAAGAGTTCCGCCGTTGAAGAACCAGTTGAGGGCGTAGAGGACTGATGATTTCCCAGATCCGTTCGGCCCGACGAGGGCCGTATAGTCATCGATGTCAAGAGTCAGGTCTTTCAGACACCGATAGCGGCGAATTCGAACGCGTTCAATCCTCACGGCCGCGCGCCCTCCCTTGCGAACCGCTCAGCAGTCGTGCACGCTTCAGCCGCGTCATGCTGACTCCCGAAAATCGTCTTGAGCCAAGGCTAATACCATGATGTTCGACGGGGTTCTGTTTTCAGCGCTACCAGACCTCGGAAACTAGTCCAACGCCCGGGTACTGACGGTGTTGAAACCCTGGACTGGCCTTGCCGAAAGGTTATCGGCGCCGGTGCGCTGTTCGAGGCAGCCGCACGAGTGAGAACGTCAACCTCCAGTGGCCCCACCGCGATCATCTGATCTGGCCATCAATGTTGTTGCAACTCAGCTTCATCAGCCAGCGAGTACCTCTAGGGTCTCGTCTCTGCGAGTCCAGTAGAGCGGCGAAACCTCATAGGCTCGAAGAGCGTCTTCCACCGTAACGCTCACAGACGCGTCCTCGTCATTGAGAAAGGCCAGCGCCTGGGTTTCGCCCTGACGTTCGCTAACCGTGTCGGTGAGTGCGAAGAGGTACGAGGTCACCGTGTTCCGGGTGGGAGCGTTGATCGTCTGGAGGAGCCTTTCCGGCCGCTTCGAGGAGCGAGGGATGACGAAATCGATTAGATGGTCGAATCCGCTCGCTCCGCTCAGCTTGACCCGGTCGATGTACCTCACATCATGGAGATCCAAGAAGTCTTTGACGTCCTCAAAGAAGAGCGAGGCAACCCGCTCTTGGGTCATGACGAACATGTCATTGACCGTGATCATGGATTGGATCAATGAGTGCATCTTCTGGCCGACGTTCCGGGGAGAGGCATCGACCTCGAGGCGCCTCCCCTCGAGGCGCACTCCGAAGCCCTTAAGAGCAGTGTCGAGCATCTGCTTCCGCTTCGGCGTGCCGAAGTCCATGCCCGTTTGGACCAGGTCCCCGATGGTGTAGCCATCGTCGGTGAGTACGACCTTGCCGTTATTCCGCTGGACGTAGATCTGCAAATGGTCGTTGTGGCGATCGAGGAACGGGGTAGTGATCTCGCACCCGCTATCCAAGCTTTTCCCGGAGAGCCCGTTCTTGAGCCACTCGAGGTATTCGTCGATCAAAGCCTGGCAGTCGACAGCGTTCACCACCCACCAACCTGAAGAGGGGGCGGGTTTGTGATTTGCAGAAGCGACAGAAGTCGATGTATGCCTGTCCCAGATCAGTTGGAAGAGAGAAGAGGGATGGATCTAGTTCCGCTGCCCATTTGTCCTCGTAGCCCTCGCGGTAGTTGTGAATGTGGGTGCCCGAGATGCGTTCGCCGTCGGGATTGGTGTGAGGAGCCCCATCGATGTCGATTCGGGCGAGGACGAAGATGCGCTTTCCTCGAGTCTGGTACTTCACTTTCGTCAGCTTGAGACTGGCCCGGTGAACGTCGAATAGGAAGGTCTCCCGGTGATCCTCGCTCGCCAGCTCGCGAGTTGGATCTGCTCCAGGAGGTAGGAGAAGGGGAGTCCAGTCAACGAACTCCTTGTTCAGCGCGAGCAGCGCGTCGGCCTCAGATTGCGTCAGCATCAGAACAGCTTAGGTAGCCGCACAAGAGCTTGCGAGTCATTGCCTCTTTTTGCCTTCCTCTATGGGACTTCGACGATCTCCTTTGAACTTGCACAGACTTGCATTACCATGCTGTAATTACGCTACTGTGATTAATCGGGTGGGTCAAGGCGACTGAATGCTCAACATCGGGAAGCTTGCGAGGGGCCAGCAGGACTACTACCTGAACTCGGTCGCTAGGGGCGTCGAGGACTATTACGTCGGCTCCGGTGAGGCCCCGGGCTATTGGCTCGGGGGTGGGTCGGCCGACATCGGGCTCGAAGGACGGGTTATCGAACGGGAGTTGACCCCGATCCTCGAGGGCCGTCACCCCGAGACGGGCGAGGCAATGACCCGGCGCCATCACAAGACGCGGATGCCCGGTTTCGATCTCACTTTTCGGGCTCCCAAATCCGTCTCGCTCGTTCACGCCCTTGGTCCCAAGGAGGCCTCCAACGAGGTCGTGAACGCCCACGATGCCGCAGTCGCCGCAGCTCTCGATTACCTCGAACGCCATACCGCTCTCGGCCGTCGGGGAACGGACGGGATCTTCCCGATCGGCTCGTCGGGCTTCGTTGCCTCGGCCTTCCGCCACCGCACCTCCCGGGCCGGCGATCCCCTGCTCCATACCCACGTCCTGGTCGCCAACCTGATCCACGGAGACGACGGCAAGTGGAGCGCACTCGACGGGCGCCTCCTCTACAGCCACGCCAAGACCGCGGGCTACCTCTATCAGGCCCAGCTTCGCCACGAGCTCAGCCTCCGTCTCGGGCTCGAATGGACCCCCATTCGGAACGGCACCGCCGACATCGAAGGTGTCCCGCAGGAGGTCATCAAGGCGTTCTCAAAGCGCCGCGCCGAGATCGAGATCCGCATGGAACAGCGCGGTGAGCAGAGCGCCCGGGCCGCGCAGGTCGCAACCCTCGACACCCGCAGGGCCAAGGACTACCGACTCCGGGGTGACGGTCTGCTCCCGGAGTGGGAGCGCCGTGCCAAAGAGCTCGGGTTCTCTCGTCGCGATCTCACCAACGTGCTGGACCGGGAGCCTCGCGCTCTCACCCGAAGCGACAAGACCCGCGTCATGACCGAACTGGTTGAACCCGAAGGACTCACCCGGGACGCCAGCAGCTTCACGCAGCGCGAGGTGATCCAAGGGCTGTGCGAGAGACTTCCCAGCGGTGCGACCGTGGCCAAGATCGAGGACATCGCAGAAGAACTCCTTGATTCGAACCTCGTCGTTCCTCTCTCGCCGCGCCAGGCCCAGGTGCTCACCTCGGGGACGGTGCTTCGTCTCGCGAATGGCTCGGTGGTGCCATCTGTGGTCGATGACGTCCGCTACTCCACCGAGGAGCTGCTCAACCTCGAGAAGCGACTGATCCGCAAAGCCCTGGGACGTGTCGACCACGAGGCCGGCGTGGCCCGCACCGATGCTGTCCGTGGCGCCCTCGCCCGGCGACCGTCGATGAGTCGCGAGCAGAAACGGATGGTCGACGATCTCGCCTGTAGCGGCCGCGGCGTGGAGATCGTGGTCGGTAAGGCAGGTACCGGCAAGACGTTCGCTCTCGACGCGGCGCGCGACGCGTGGGAGTCCTCCGGCATCAGGGTGATCGGCTGCGCTCTGTCGGCGCGCGCCGCCAAGGAGTTGGAAGCGGGCTCTGGGATCGAGAGCAGCACGATCGCAGCCCTCATGAAAGATCTGGACGACTTCCGCTCACCGGGTCTGGAGAGGGGCTCGATCATCGTTGTGGACGAAGCGGGCATGGTCGGGACGCGCCAGCTCGATGCGCTTCTGAGTCACGCGCAGGATGTCGGAGCCAAGGTCGTCCTGGTCGGAGACGACAAGCAGCTGCCTGAGATCGCGGCCGGCGGAGCGTTCCGGGCGCTCAAGGAGAAGCTTCCCGCCATCGAGCTCTCGGAGGTCAGACGACAGAAGCACTCGTGGGAGCGAGACGCTCTCGAACTTCTCCGTGAAGGTCGTTCCTCCGAAGCGATCGAGGTCTACGGCGAGCGTGACCGGCTGGTCGTGGGAAGAGACGCCGCCGAGACGCGCGCTCAACTCGTGGTGGATTGGTGGAAGGCCTCGCAGCAGGGCTCGGCGGTCATGATCGCAGCGCGCAAGGCGGACGTGACCGATCTCAACGAGAAGGCCCGGGTGATTCTCAGGACCGAGGGCGTCCTCGATCGCGTCGAGATGACCGTCGGAGCCAGGTCGTTCAGTGTGGGGGATCAGGTCATGACGCTGCGCAACGACAGACGCCTCGGTGTAGTGAACGGGAGCCGAGGAGTGGTGGAAGCGCTCGATGAGGGTGCGGTGGAGCTGAGGGTTCGCCTCGATGACCAGCGGGTGGTCACGCTGCCCAAGGACTATCTCGAAGCGGGCCACGTCACCCACGCCTACGCCATCACCGGGCACAAGGCCCAGGGGATGACGACGGATCGGGCTCTCGTGCTTGGCGACGAGTCGATGTACCGGGAGTGGGGTTACGTCGCCATGTCGCGCGGCCGCGAGGAGAACCGTCTCTATGTGGTGATGGGCGATGGATGCGGACGAGACGAGGTCGGAGGGACCGTCGAGCGGCCCTACGTTCTCGATGAGCTGACGCGAGCCTTGGAGCGTAGCAAGGCGAAGTCGCTCGCCAGCGATCTAGGTGAGGAGCGCGATATCGCTCGCATAGACCGGGCCACGCTGCAGGCAGAGCGGGAGCGGATCCACGACCAGCTGATGCAGGCACCGCCCGACCAGACCCAGTCGATCAACGCGGCCAAGCTCGAGCGGGAGAGGTTCGAGGGATTCCTACGACGCGAGCGCAACATCAGAGAGGACGCTCAAGAACGCCTGGCCTCGATGACCCCCCTGGCTCGCGCTCGCAACCGTTCCGAGGTCAAGACGCGAGAGGAGCGCATCGAGGATGCAGGCCGCGCAGAGAAACGGTTGAAAGAGACGATTCGGGAACTCCGGAGCCAGGAACAAGAAGTGATTCAGGCGCAGAAGAAGCGTGAGCGTTGGGTGGAGGAGAGGGCTCCTCTGATCGGCCGCGCTCTCCAGGTCGAGAACGAGTCCGCTCGCAGGGACAAGGCATTGCTGCGTGAGAGAGAGTCGGAGCTGCCGAAATACCTGGAGAACACAGTCGGGCCGGTACCCGAGCGACCCTCGGAGAGGAAGGACTGGTGTAAAGCCGCGTTGGCCATCGAAGGCTATCGGGAGAAGTATGGGATCGAGGACCGCAACAAGCCCTTCGGCCGAGCGCCGCGCAACACCGACCAGCGCCTGGACAGAGAACAAGCTGAAAGAACGGTCGAAGAGATAAACGACAGGCGACTGGACCGATCGCAGGACCGAGACGTGGGCCTCGAGCGCAGCCTGGAAATAGGGGTTTAGAGGAGAGCCTTGGCAAAGGGCCTAGCCCGGCCGAGAGCGAGACCAGTTCTTCCGGGCGATTGTCGGGGTCGACAACTACAATGCACTCGAAGGCTCGAGTTGGCGAAAGGGTGATTGGGACGAACGATAGAGACCTCCGATTCGAAACGCCGCTTTATACCGTGGGTGAGGCTGCTGCCTACCTGCGCGTACCGCGAACCACGTTCGAAACGTGGGCCCACGGGTACACGAGGAAGCGCCACGGCCGGAGGCCTACCAAGGCGGCGCCAATAGTCACCGCTATGCCGGGCGGCCGTCGGGAACCTGAGATTCCTTTCGTCGGCCTCGCCGAAGGGATGGTGCTGGCCGCTTTCCGTTGTTCGGGTGTTCCGATGCAACGTATCCGACCTGCCGTGGAGGTCCTCAAGACTGAGTTAGGCCTAGACCACGCGCTCGCCTCAAAGAGGCTGTACACGGACGGCGCCGACATTCTCTACGACTACGCGGTGAAGGTAGACGAAGACGAGCTCCGCGAGCTGACGGTTGTAAGAACTCAGCAGCGGCTATTCGTGCCGGTGATACAGGACTATCTTCGCCGGATCTCCTACGCACCGGACGGGTGGGCGCGCCGGCTCAAGCTTCCAGTTTCAAAGAACGTAATCGTCGATCCGGAGCGAGCGTTCGGACAACCGATCTTCGCCAAGGGTGCCGTGCGAGTAGAGGACGTTTTGGACCGCTTCGAGGCCGGGGACTCTTTGGGGGACGTCGCGTTCGACTTCGACGTGCCTGTTGAGGACATCGAAGAAGTTGTCCGTGTTGCCCTCAAGACAGCAGCCTGAGCCGCCCGAGTTCCTCGTCGATCGCAGTCTCGGTCGGCATCACCTTCCGAATGCCCTCCGTGATCTCGGCTTCGTCGTTCATACCCTCGCGGATGTCTACGGCGAGCGTCGCGCTCAAGAGATCGCCGATCGCGAGTGGATCGAACGTGCCGGCCAGGAGACCTGGGTTGTCCTGACCAAAGATGATCGGATCCGTTACCGCCGCGTCGAGAGAGACGCATTTGTCGCAGCGAACCTGCGCGTCTTCTGCCTTACGACCGCAAAACTCCGTGGTGAGGATCAGACCGCGCGATTCGTGAACAACATCAACCGGATCCTGCAGCGCTCACGGAAATCCGGCCCTTATATCTATGGGGTTTACGAGAAGCGATTGGGGCGCATCTGGCCATAGAGGTGCATGGTTGCTAGGGAGCGGGCGCTCTCTAGAGCAACCGGAAGGTATGGGCGGTGCCGCATGGGTGGATTTCGCAGATAGGCAGCTCGTCGTAGGCCATGATCGACGGTCTACTGCACTCTTGGCAGTGAGGTGCGAATGAACTACTGAAGCTTCTTCCCTACGACTTCACCGGTGACGTTGAGATCCACGCGGTTAACCAATGCCGGCAGCAGGACGGCGGCCTACATGGGCCGTCTTCTTTGGCGGCTCGTATGCTCTGGCCATGGTAGGGACGATTACTTGAGTTCTCGGAAGAGGAAGAAAGCTAGGCGCCGCCCTTCCGTGGATCCTCGCGTTGTTTCGAGCCGCGTTGTCGATCCCGTTGTGAGCCCGGAAGGTAACGAGTACACGCCCGGGAACATCGTGACCCTGATCCAGCGTGCTCGACTTGAAGACGGACGGGAGGTCATGTTCCAAGCCCCAAGTGTTGTCGCCCTCAACCTGATCGAGGCTAAAAAGAAGTTGGACCGAGCTTTAAGGGACCGAGACCGTTACCTAAAGAGCCTAAAAGAAGATGCACGCTACGGAGCGTGGATGTCCAAGAGGGATGATCTGTTACTAGACGTCTTTGCCAGACTGACCGAAGCGGTGCTCCTGTCTTTCGTGGCCATCGAAGGCATGGCTAACGCAGCGGTAAGTGAGCTGCCCAAGGATGCAACTGTTTGGGTGGAGCGTACAGGACAGAAGGTCAGAATCCAGAAGGATGAGATGGAACGCAGGCTGTCCACCGCAGAGAAACTGGATCTCGTCCTTCCAATCGCCACAGGTTTGTCCACGATCAAGGGAACGGTAGCTTGGGAAGCGTTCGTCCGGATGAGGATGATTAGGGACGACCTGGTCCATATGACGGATCGAGGTTACTCAAACGAACCTGACGATCCCTCTCCCTATGGACGTTTGCTGCGGGGAGAAGGCGACCGCTGCGTGGAAGATGCTCGGTTGGTCATCAGTAAGGCGTGGCCCGCTTGGGTGCCTTCGTAGATAAGGGAGCGGACATGTCTTGCCAACCCGACTAGTGGCGAGGCCGGTGTTCCGTTCTGGAACGGTCGTGACTACGTCTGAGGAATCGTGGCCGGCAGCTAGCGCTAGCACCCCGCCTCCGCACCCCGCGCTAAGACGACTCCCTTTCAAGGATCGCCCGGGGTTTCACTGCTAAGGGAACACCTGTTCGATCGTGAGTGACTGGACTCCAGTCGGATAGGAGAAATGTCGATAGAGAGAGGAGAACCTACAAAGGCGATGCTCTAAGCAAACTTGACAGAAGCGACAGAACCGGACATGCTTTTCAGCAAGGAGGAAAGGAGCGGTAGATGAGCAGCATTAGCGAGGAGTTGCGATCCGTTGGATTCGCGGCAGAGCAATTTCAAGTGTCAACAGGGACCGTTCGCAACTGGATCGCCAAGGGATATGTGAAGGCTGTCTCGCTTCCTAGCGGCGTGCGGAGGATTCCTGAGACCGAAATAGTTCGACTGGTGACAGAGATGTTTTCGCTCCCAAAGCCTGTTGAGCTTGGTGCACCTGAGATTGAGGTTGAAATCGACGATCGCCCCATTCAGTTCGTTGGCTCTGGGGCGCGTCCAAGCCGCGACAAGTAGGTCTGCCGTTAATATACCTATCCCCGACGAAAGGGGATAGCCGTGCCATGGAAGCTCTCTGTCGGCGACTACTACCTCTCGAAGCTCACAGAGCATCAAGCTCAAGGCGATATCTACGATTCGGTGAAGTTCGTTTACGCGACCGAGATCGAGGAAGGCTGGGAGGCTTCCGGGATCCGCAAGATGGCGGTCAGCCCGATGGAGGGTGTTTGGGGAGGACTGCTCATCAGCCACACATGCGCCTTCGTTGCGCAGCCCCCGGGGACGTCCGGTTACAGCCATCCGTTCCGACTTGTGGCCCCTGTGTGGCCCATCGGCTTACTCGCCGAAAAGTTGACGGACAGGGAGATCGATAACCTTCGGGAG
The DNA here is from genome assembly GCA_009377815.1 of Actinomycetota bacterium. Taxonomy (GTDB): domain Bacteria; phylum Actinomycetota; class CADDZG01; order CADDZG01; family WHSQ01; genus WHTI01. Next base: position 1,999 of record WHTI01000072.1, on the reverse strand, counting down.
CACGACCCGTATCTCGGATACATGTACCTCCCCGCGGATGGTGGGATCGTGATGGAGGAGTCAGCGGCCCTTCTTTATCGCCCGGCTCTAGTAACGGAGTCTGCTCTCTCCAACGAGAGCCGACACGGACGCCTGACTGAAGGCGCGATGCGCGTCCTGCAGATGAAATTGACGGAGACCTTTACCGGTCTAAGAGTCAAGAGGGACCAGTTCCAACCTGACATGTCAGATAGTTGGAACGACTACCCGCAAACTGGCGAATCTTAGGTTCCATCACGCGACGGCAGACCTTTGAATTCAGCCTCGGGAGTGGCGTAGGGGCCAGAGAAGAATTCTCCTGAGGCTCGTCTATGCGGTCTCATTTCGCGTCTGTGTATCCAGCCGACGCGCGAGAGCATCGAGGTCTTCATCGAACATGTGGCCGTAGACGGTCAGGGTGAACGCTGCCGAGCGATGGCCCATGATCGACTGAACAGCCTTTGGAGACGCGCCGGCCGAGATCATCCGCGCCGCGGCTGAGTGGCGCAGCGCGTGGATGCCCACCATCGGTAGGCCCAGTTCTTTGAGCGTCGCTCGCCACAGGTCCATGTAGCCGTAGCGGTACCGAAGTGGCCCGCCCTTCTCGCCGGTGAAGAGGAGATCGTCGGGATTCTTGTCGGCGCGTTCGAGATGCTCTTTCAGCTCGGCTAAGAGGGCGGGGGAGAGCGGCACGCCCCTGACCGCGTGAGTCTTCGTGGAGCCGAAGATGAACTTGCCCTTTACCTCGGCGAGCGAGTCCTCGACGCGCAGCCGCCGTCGCAGTAGGTCGACATGGCGTCGTCGAAGAGCAACCGCCTCGCCCCACCGGAGTCCCGTGATCGCAAGAATCCTGAAAAGCAATCGGTAGGGCTCGTCGATGTTCGCCACGATCTGATCGGCCGTGGCGGGGTCGAAGTAGGCGGCCTCTTTGTAGGGGATCTTCGGCCGCTTGATCCTCTCGGCCGGATTTCGGGCGATCAGGCGGTCATCGACGGCGGCGTCGAGGAGCTGGCGCAACACGACGAGGCACTGATGGATGCGGCTGGCGGAAAGCCCTTCGTCGTTCATCCCTGCGATCCACGCCTGGATATCTGAGCGCCGGATACCCGCCAGTTGGCGCTTGCCGAAGATCGGAAGGATGCGGCTCCGGAGGCTCCCTTCGTACTGGGCCTTCGTCTTCGGCTTGACCGTGATGGTCGTGAGCCATTTCGCAGCCCAGTCCTCGAGCTTGACCTTGCCGGCTCGGGGGTCGATGTAGTCGCCTCGCAGGATCTCCGTCTCGATGGTGGCGGCGAAATCTTCGGCTTCGCTCTTCTTGGCGAACGTCTTCGAGCGCTCGACACGATCGGGGTCGCGGTAGCGGACCTTCCATGCGTGCCGCTTCTTGCCGTCTGTAGTCTTGCGGTCAACCTTGATGATGTGGGCCATCCGCGCTCCTAGAAGTCCCGACCTCTTGCGGCCTTTTTGCGGACTTTTAGGATAGCGGCCTACTGCGACAGAAACAGAAAAGCGCCTCTGACCTGGGAAAACGGTGGTGGGTCGCCGGGGAATCGAACCCCGAACCTACTGATTAAGAGTCAGTTGCTCTGCCAATTGAGCTAGCGACCCGCCGAGGAGTGTATCAACGACCCCACGAGCGCAATTACGGCGCGGACGCTCTCTGGGGGTTGACGAATCGTCTGAAACGGAGGGCGACCGACCGGATTTGAACCGGCGACATCCCGGACCACAACCGGGTGCTCTAACCAGGCTGAGCTACGGCCGCCACGATGGTCCTGTGAACCAGAACCAAGGTTAGCCGATGGGCCCGCCGAGTTCTGTCACCGGTTCGACATGACGGGCTAGCTACCCAAATCCCTCTGTAGATGGCGGAGCAGCACGAGATTAGCGAGCATCGGCCTCTCCAGCAGACATGAGGGGCGAGCGGACGAGCGGATTGAGTTCGTGACCACCGGTGTTTTCGCGGAGGAGCGCTGAGCGG
>WHTI01000386.1 GCA_009377815.1 Actinomycetota bacterium | reverse complement strand
TGCGGAAGGATCACGTCGTAGGCACTGATCCGGTCGGTCGCGACCAGGACCAGGTCGTCGCCGGAGGAGAAGATCTCGCGCACCTTGCCCGAGGCGAGGTGACGGGCGATGGGCACCTACAGTTCCTCCAGACGGCGGAAAACGGTCTCCAAGTTCTCAAGATAGCGCGCGGGGTCGAAGCACTCGGCGATTTCGGCGGGATCGAGGTGCGCAGTGACGTCCGGGTCGGCCTGCAGGAGCCCGAGCAGGGGCTCCCCTCGATCCCAGGCGAGCATCGCGTTGCGCTGGACGAGCGCGTAGGCCTCCTCCCGTTGGAGGGTGCCTCGGGCGAGCAGGGCCGTGAGGACGCTCTGCGAGTGGACCAAACCCATCGATCCCTCGAGGTTGACGAGCATGCGCTCCGGGTCCACCACCATCCCCTCGATGACCCACCTCATCTGGTCGAGCATGTAATCGAGCAGGAGACAGGCGTCGGCGAACGTGACCCGCTCGACGGACGAGTGGGAGATGTCCCGCTCGTGCCACAGGGCGACGTTCTCGTAACCGGTCATCGCATAGGCGCGCAGCAGCCGCGCCAGGCCGCAGATCCGCTCACACACGACCGGATTCCTCTTGTGCGGCATCGCCGAGGACCCCTTCTGCCCGGTGGCGAATGGTTCCTGGACCTCGCGCACCTCGGTGCGTTGAAGGTGACGGATCTCCTGGGCGAAGCGTTCGAGCGACGCGCCCGTCGTCGCGACCGCGCCGAGGAATTCCGCGTGGCGGTCGCGGGGGATCACCTGGGTAGCCGAGGGTTCGACCGAGAGGCCGAGACGCTCACAGACATACGACTCGACCTCGGGCGAGAGCTGCGAGTAGGTCCCCACCGCTCCGGACAGCTTGCCGAAGGCGACCCCGTCCCGAGCCATTCTCAGGCGGTCCCGATCCCGTGCCAGCTCGAAGGTCCACCCGGCAAGTTTGAGACCGAACGTCGTGGGTTCGGCGTGGACCCCGTGCGTACGACCCGCCATGAGGGTCTCTCGGTGCTCGAACGCCTTCTTGCGGACGGCTTCGGTGAGGCGCCCGATACCTTCGACGAGGAGATCCCCCGCATCCCTAAGCGCCACCGCGTTGGCGGTGTCCACGACATCGGACGACGTCATCCCGTAGTGGATGTGACGCCCCGCCTCGCCGACGTTCTCGCGCACGTTCTCGACGAACGCGACGACATCGTGGTGTCGGACGGCCTCTATCTCGTCGATCCGCTCGGTATCGAACGCGGCGTTGGCCTTGATCTCGGTCAGGTCGTCGACCGGCACCTCTTCGAGGCGAACCCGCGCCTCGACGGCGAGGATCTCGACCTCGAGCCAGCGGGAGAACTTCGCCCTCTCCGAGAAGATCGCCGCCATCTCGTCGCGGCTATAACGTGGGATCACC
>WHTI01000130.1 GCA_009377815.1 Actinomycetota bacterium | reverse complement strand
GCGTCGGCAAGTCGTTGCGTTCGCTCGGCCCGGATCTCCTCGTTGTACGGCGTCTCGCGCGTGTAGCCCATCTCTTCGATCCCTTCGAAGGCGACATCAAGCGCGTCGCTGAGGGATTGGGGGATGTAGCGATGGTCCTTCCAGTCGTAACGGTATGAGTTTCCTTCAGGGTCGAGATTGAGGTACCTGCGAGTGAGCCCGTGTTTGTACATCCGGATGACTCCCGAGTAACCCATGAACATGAAGCCCCCGCATGACTCGAACGGGAGCACCTTCTCGAGCGGTTCCCAATCCGGCTCGTGCGCGCCCTGACTTCGGAGGATCTGTTCGAGCTGTGGTTTGACGGCTTCCAGCTTTGCGATGAGGTCGTCCCTGTCGGTATCCATACACCGAACGTAGGGATGGTCAGGAGATCAGGCTGTGACGCGCGCCACCGGAGGTGGCTAGGGCGCTGGGAAGGTCGCGCCGAACGGATCGCCGCCAAGGGTGCCGCCGGCCGTGGCCAGGGCGGTCCGCTGCCAGTCATTCCAACTCAGGGCGAGGGTTCCGGCGATGGCTCCCTTGCCGGTGATCTTGACCGCCGCGCCGATCGCTCCGGTCGTGCGGTTCCAGGTCACGGACCCAGACACTGCGACATCATCGACCCAGCGGACGCCATCGAGTTCGAAGGTGACGTGAGCGTTCCCGGCCGTCTCGAACGTGCCACCTCGGAGGCCGACGCCGGTGAAACCGCCCATGCTCCACCACCGAGCGATCACATCGCCGACCGTTGCAGCCGTCACGCGAGCGGTCGTTTGCTTCGGACTGCCCCACTCGAGCGACTCGGCCTTCTTGCCGAAGCGCTCCACAAGCCGGATCTCGTTGTACTCCGATGCGCAAGTAGTGTCCCCGGCGTCGAGCTTGCGCATGAACCGCCGCACGATCAATGACGCGCATCTGTCGAAGTCAGCGATCGCGGTCACGTGCGTCACGTTGGCAACCTCGACGTAGGTGGAGTTCGGGAACGCTCCGGCGGTGGCCATTCCGCCCTCCGGTGAGGTCAAGGAATCGAGGTCGCCGTTCAGCACGAGGGTCGGAACGTCTGGGAAGGCCGCACTATCTGGGATCGGCGGAACGTAGTTGCTCGGCATCGGCCATTTCAGGCAAGTGTCGAAGTACTCGACCGGTGCGGTGACCCACTCGTGGATCGTGAACGGTGCGAAGGAGTAGGGAGCGTCGGTCCGAAGCTCATCGCGTGCCGCCTTGTACTGAGCGGGACGCTCCGCCACGGGGGACATCCGATCGAAGGGGAGGGGATAGTCATTGCATGCGACCGCGACGTAGAGACCCTTCGGAGTACCCCCGGACCGGCCCCGCGCCTCCGACGTAGAAGGTTTCGCGTGCGAGGCGGAGGAGCGGCCGGTTGTATGGCTGCGCGCGTAATGCCGCTCTCATGGCAGCGTCGAGTTCCCGATACAGGGTCGGCGACGTCGCTGCGGCCGTCGTGAGGTAGATCAACCCTCCAACATCGAATGTCACCTGCTCCATTTCTCCATCGGCGTTGGGAGCGCGTCCCGTGATGGGTTTCTTTCGCAGTTGTTCGGTCAGCCGGACGATCATGTCGTTGGTCGTCTCGCCGCGTCCGACACAGACGGGGCTCCGCTCGCACGTGTAGCGGAACGCATCCAGCAGCGCCCGGTTCGTATCGATGTAGAAGGGGTCCTCACCACCGATGAAGTACGCCCCGTCGAGAACCAGGGACCGGACCCGGTCGGGGTGCGCCACTGCGAAGGCCTGCGAGAAGAAGGTTCCGTAGGAGTCGCCGTAGAGGTCGACCTCCGCGATCTCGAGCTCGTCCAGCACCGCGGCAAGATCGTCCGCAGCCAGGGCCGACCCGTAGACGTCCGAAGCGTCGTCCAGTTGCCGACCGCACTTGCCGACCGCCCTCACGTAGTCGCCCTCGTAGGACTGCAGCGGCTGGCAGAGGATCGCCCCGGAGCGCCCGGTCCCTCGGTTGCCGACCAGTAACAGGCGCTTGCGCTTCAGCAGTGGTCCGAGCATGTCCTTGAAGTAGCTGCGACTGGCGGTCGTCGAGTAGCCGGGTCCGCCTTCAACGGCCACGATAGTGCCAAGCGATGGCTTGGATCTGTCCGTGCGGGGGTGAAGCTCGTAGCCGACGTCCATGGTTCCGAGGAGCGGGTCGCTGGGATCGACGAGCACGGTGACGAAGCCGCACTTCGCAGCCTCGATCCTGGGACAGTCGGGGATGTCCTTGATGGGTATTCGCCCGCGCTCATCGACGGGTCTCGGAGCTGCCGCAGCCAGAGACGTGCCCAAGAGCGCAGCCGACAGTGTCAGAGCGGTCGCAGTCAGGGCGCGTCGGTGTGCGCGTTGAGTCACGGATCGAGCCCCCCAGGGTTTCATGCGACAGCCAGCCTACGTTAGCGGTCCAGCCCTGTGGAATAGAGATGCTTGGCGGTGCATGATGGGGCGGTGAAGCTTCGCGCGTCTCTCGTCTTGCTCCTGGCCCTGGGTGCCTTCTCGGGACCAGCACTCGCGTCCGACCATGGTCCCCCGATGATCGAACTCAATCTCGATGGCGTCGTCGATCCGCTGATCGCTTCCTACGTCACCTCCGGCATCGACGCGGCCAATGACGAGGGGGCCGCGATCCTCATCACGATCGACACTCCCGGCGGGCTCGATTCGTCCATGAGGGACATCATCCAGTCGATCCTCAACTCCGAGCAGCCCGTGATCTGCTATGTCTCGCCGCAGGGAGCGCGCGCTGCCTCGGCCGGGACGTTCATCCTGACCGCCTGTCACGTCGCGGCCATGGCCCCCGGCACCAATGTCGGGGCGGCTCACCCGGTCGGCGTTTCGGGTGTCATCGAGCGCGAGAAGGTCCTGAACGACGCGGTCGCGTACATCAGGGGACTGGCCGAACAGCGCGATCGCAATCCGGATTGGGTCGAGGACGCGGTGCGGCGAGCGGAGAGCGTGTCGGCCGAGGAAGCGCTCGAGCTGGGAGCCATCGATCTGATCGCGCCGAACAAGGCGAGCCTCCTAGATGAGGTCGACGGTCGCACGGTCGAGACTCCGAGCGGAGACGTCACGATCGCCTCCGGGGATGCCTCGATCACCCAGAGGGATATGGGCCTCGCGTCGAGGTTCCTGCACAGCCTGTTCACCTCCAACCTGTCGTTCATCCTGTTCTGGGCCGGACTGATCCTGTTGTTCATCGAGATCAGCAACCCCGGGGTCTCGGTTCCCGGTATCGCCGGAGCCCTCTGTTTGATCGCGGCGCTCGCCGGATTCGGGATGCTCCCTGTCCAAGGTGCCGGCATCGCGCTGCTGCTGGTCTCGGTCGTGTTCTTCATCATCGAACTCAACACGCCGGGCACCGGTCTGCCCGCGGTCGGTGGCGTCATCGCCCTCGTGGCCGGGGGCCTGCTCCTGTTCGATCCCGCGACGCCGGGTGCGAGCGTCTCGTGGGCCGCGATCATCCCGGTCGCGGGCATCAGCGCTCTGTTCTTCGCTCTCGTCATCCCGACCGCATTGCGGCAACGGCACGTCCCGTCCAAGATGGCCCAAGATCGGGTCACCGGACAGAACGGCGTGGTCAAGAAGGCGATCGACCCACTGGGCGTCGTCCAAGTCGCAGGGGAGGAGTGGAGCGCGCGATCGGCGAGTGGGGATCCACTTCCGGAAGGCGAGAGGATCGTGGTGACCGCCGCCGAGGGCTTGTATCTCCTGGTCGCGCCGCGAGGAACGGATGTCACGGACACCGGATCGTTGTCGACAACGGGTGAAACCACCTGATGAGGGGGACGGATGAGTAATGGAGTGCTGATCGGGCTCGGGGTACTGGTTCTCTTCTTCGTTGTGATTATCCCGATGTCGATCCTCAAGATCGTGCGGGAGTACCAGCGCCTCGTCGTCTTCCGATTGGGCCGCGTGCTCGGGATCAAGGGTCCTGGCCTCATCATCCTCATCCCTCTGATCGACCGTGCCGTGTGGGTCGACCTCAGAGAGCTCTACCTCGACATCCCACACCAAAGCGCGATCACAGAAGACAACGCAACCATCTCGATCGATTTCATCGTCTTCTACAAGGTCGTCGACGGCGTCATGTCGGTGGTCGAGGTCGGAAACTTCGCCGGCGCGGCACAGACGATCGCAGCGACCACCCTGCGTTCGGTGGTCGGTGACATGAGTCTCGACGATGTCCTCGCCAAACGCGAGCTGATGAACGAGATCCTCAGGACCAAGCTCGATGAGGTCACCGAGCGCTGGGGCGTGAAGGTCACCAACGTCGAGATCCGCGAGATCGTCCCGCCTCCAGCGGTCCAAGACGCGATGACGCGCCAGATGTCGGCCGAGCGGACCAGGCGAGCGGTCGTCACCGAAGCGGAGGGCTCGAAGCAGGCCTCGATCACCGTGGCCGAGGGCTCCAAGGCGGCGTCGATCCTCGAGGCCGAGGGAGCGCGGCAGGCATCCGTCCTCCGGGCCGAGGGTTTCGCACTCGCCCTCAAACAGATCTCCGAGGTGGCTCAGGGACTCGAGGCGAACACGATGAGCCTCCAGTACCTCGAGGCCCTCAAGGAGCTGGGAGCCAGTGACGCGACCAAGCTGGTGATCCCGATGGAGTTCGCCAACCTCCTGGCCAACGTGACCGGCCAAGCCAAGACCGCCTTCGAACCGAAGCCGTAGCCCGCGGCTAGCGGGGGGCGATCAGGAGGCTCTGGGAGCTCCGGCCGATGGTCCCGGCGCGGTCCCGGATCGTCGCGCCGGCCATCCCGACCCGCGAGGGCTCGATGTGGGTCCGGGCATCGACGCAGACCCACTCGTCGGTCGGATAGCGGGTCAGGTGGACGTCGAGGTCGGGGTTGATGAACAGCCACTCCCTCGGGTCCAGCTCGGCGGAGATGCCGCTCGCACTGTCGATCGCGATCAAGACGGCGGTCAGCGGCGAGTTGTCTTCATCGGCGACCAGCGGATACCGGGCTCGGAACCAGGCGGTCGCGGGGCCCCCGGCCAGGAACGCGCCCTCCACGAAACGGATGTCCATCGCGGCGAGGTAGTAGTCATCGGTGTGCGTCGCCGGGCTACCGAACGGCTCCAGCGACGCCGCGTTTCCGGCCCCTCGACGGGATCGGAGGCCGGTTCTGGGAGATCGAGAGAGGTCGTCCGGATGCGCCACGCCGACGCCCGCATGACGAGCGTGTCGCCCGTGCGGAGCGACGCCTCCACGAGATCGACGCGGCGGCCCGGCCGGACCACCTCGCAACCGACGGTCAGAGGATCGAGGGGCACCGGACGCAGCAGATCGAACGTCACGCGTGCGATGCGCTTGTCTTCACCTCCGGGGGCCGACTCGATAGACCGTCCCAGAAGCGCAGCCGGAGGTCCTCCGTGTTGCGAGCGTGCATCCCAGGGACCGATCGTGTGATCGGTCGGGACGAAGACATCGGGTCCGTCGGGGACGAAGAAGGATTCAGACACGTCAGAAGGGTAGCCGCGGGCTCAGTTCATCAAGTGGAAGGCGGCACCGGCCCCCACGAAGCACAGGGTGCCCGAGAGGAAGAGATTCGTAAGCGCCGCTCGCCAGGCTCCGTCCTCGATCAGACGAAGGGTCTCGAAGGTGAAGGTAGAGAAGGTGGTGAACGCTCCGCAGAAGCCGGTCCCCACCCATGTCACGGCCTGATCCGAAAGGCGTCCGGTTGAAGCAAGACCGACGATCGCGCCGAGCAGAAGACTGCCCAGAACGTTGATCAAAAGGGTCTCCGCGGGGAAAAGCCGTTGCTGTCGTGCCGCGATCACCCCACCCAAGGCATACCGGCACCAAGCGCCGATCCCGCCGCCGACCGCGACCGCGAGTGCCGTCACTCGTCCTTGTCCTGGTTCCTCGCTTGATACTTCCGAACCTCGACCGTCTCAACGGTGACCATGCCTTCTTCGACCATGTCGTCGACTTCGGCGAGGAAACCGTCGATCTTCTCGGCTGTGTCTACGAGCTCGATCACCAGCGGAAGGTCCTCGGAGAGTCTGAGGATGCGTGTGGTGTGGAGTCGCGACTTGGCTCCGAAGCCCTCGATGCCCCTGACGACGGTCGCTCCCGCCAGGCCCATGTCGCGAGCCTTGTGGACGAGTTCTTCATAGAGGGGTTTGTGATTCCATTGGTCGGATTCACCGATGAATATCCGAAGGAGCTTCCCTTCACCCTGCAACTTCACGACGACTCCTTCCTATCGAGCGTCCGAGCCACATCCCGGCTATCGCTGCCGACTGTCCCACCAAGAAGGATGCGATCCAGTAGGAGAGGGCCACAGACTCGTGGCCGATGTCCAATAGTCGTACACCTTCGAGCGCCATCGTCGAGAACGTCGTATAGGCGCCGAAGAACCCGATCGTTATCAAAGTGCGGAGATAGCGGGTCGGGGCCATGATCTCGATCAGGAGGACTCCAGCTACCCCGAGACCGAACGCGCCGCTGACGTTCACGACGAAAGTCGCGGTCGGGAAGGCGCCGGGCGATGACTCAATCCAGTTGCCAACCGTCCACCGGGCAAGTGATCCGATGGCCCCTCCGACGATCACGGCTACCGATCTCAAGCGCTCCTCCTGCAGTCTAAGAACAGGTAGGAGCCATCAGCACGGGGCGGTCTACGGCGAGCTCCATCGCCGGGCGTGAGCCTTCGCCATCGTACGGCATCCGATCTGGAGACCCAGGCGGGCTATCGTTCCCCGGATGCGCCGCCCCCTCGTTGCCGGACTAACGATCCTGATGCTCGCCGGCGCTTGTACCGGATCGTCCGAGCCGTCCACCCCGGCCGCGCCCGGCGAGGAGTCACCTTCCGAGACCGACGGCCCGCCAGCCGAGGAGGGGTTGATACCGACCGGAGTGCCGATCGAGAAGGTTGTCTTCATCGTCAAGGAGAACCGCACCTTCGACAATCTCTTCGGGCGCTTCCCGGGAGCGGACGGCGCGACGACCGGCCGACTCTCGGACGGAACCGAGATCCCGCTGGCGCGCGCTCCGGATGTCTACGAGCACGACATCGGTCACGACTTCATCTCGGGGCTGGTGGTGATCAACGGCGGCGAGATGAATGGGTTCGACCGCATCCCCGGGGGCCGGTTCCTCGATGGCTACACGCAATACCACCGAGAGGACATCCCGGCCTACTGGGCCTACGCCGATGAGTACGTTCTGGGGGAGAGGATGTTCTCGTCGATGTACGGGCCGACGATCCCCGAGCACATGTACACGGTTGCCGCAAGCGCGAGCCGGGTTGTGTCCAACAAGCTCACTCCCGAGGATGGCCAGGGTCTCTACTGCGAGGACAAACGGGAACGCTTCAACCGGCTGGCGCACCATCCCAAGCTGATGGAGTGGGAATGAACGCTCAAGATCGCAAGGATACGGGCGTTGTTCCGCGAGATCAGTGCGTGCATCGATGTCCGAACCATCTTTCCCGAGTTGGAGAAGGCGGGCGTCTCGTGGAACTACTACGGGAAGCCCGAGCAGTTCCACAACCCCTTGCTCGCCGTCGACGAGATCCGTAACACGGAACGTTGGGACAACGTGATCGATCCGGAGAGGTTCCTCGAGGACGCAGCGGCGGGGGAGCTACCGCAGGTGTCCTACGTGCTGCCGCCGGCGAAGGTCAACGATCATCCTCATCCCGGGCGCAGCCTCTGCGTGGGCGAGAACTGGACCATCGGGCAGGTCAACGCGGTGATGCAGGGTCCGGATTGGGAGCGAACCGCGATCTTCATCACGTGGGATGACTTCGGTGGGATCTACGATCACGAGCCCCCGCCGCAGGTCGACGATCTCGGCTTCGGGCCCAGGGTTCCTCTGATCGTCATCTCTCCCTGGGCGAAGAGCGGCCACATCAGTGACACGACGTTCGAGTTCTCGTCGTTCCTTGCTCTTCAAGAGAGCTTGTTCGACATCGAGCCCTTGACCCATCGCGACCGCAATGCCAACGACATGCTGGACCTGTTCGATTTCGATCAGGAACCGCTCGATCCG
>WHTI01000239.1 GCA_009377815.1 Actinomycetota bacterium | reverse complement strand
GTAGGCCTTGAGCGTCTCGAGGAACGCCGGGATGTCACTCATGTCACCATCCTCGGTCTCGAGTGTCTCGACGAACCACTGAGCCGCGGTATAGGTCGAGGCCGCGTAATAACTCGGAAGAAGGTCGTAGGCCTCGAGATAGGCGTCAACGAACTCCTGGGTAGCGGCGTCTTCACGACCCTCGGCGTAGTGGCCAAACGACTCGAGTCCGATCGCCTCGTCCCCCATCGCCCTCAGCAGCGACTGATCGAGTGTCGTCTCTCCGCCAATGAGCGGCAGCTCGTCCTTGAGACCGAAGTCCGACCACTGCTTGACGAAACGGCCGGAGTCGGCGCCGACGGTGAGCACGAAGGCGGCGTCTGCAGACTGCGGATCGATGTCGGACAGATAGGAGCTGTAGTCGGGTGTTCCCAGCGGTGCCCAGAGCTGCTGTACGACCTCGCCACCGCGGTCGGTGAACGTGTTGATGAACCCACCGCAGTTCTCGTGACCGAATGCGTAGTCCTGACACAGGGTGATGATCCTGCGGTAACCCTGGTCGTAGGCCCAGTTACCGGCGACATGGGTTGGTGAAGAGCTCTGCCAACCGCCGGCGCGCACGTAGTTGTCCACGATCCCCCGCTGGCTGAGATCGTCGGCGGACCCGGCCGGATTCAGCCCGATCACGTCGTCGAGGGGGTCCACGTACTCGGCGAGAGCAAGGGCGGTGTTGGCGAGCAATGTTCCGACGATGACCGACGCACCGTCCTGTTCGACAAGCTTCCGCGCCTTGGTGAGGGTGTTGGTGGGTTCTCCTGCGTTGTCCTCGTGGATGGTCTCGATGGTCCGTCCGGCAACCTCGTTGCCGTTGAGCTCCCAGTACAGGTTCCAACCGTTGAGCATGTCTGTTCCCGCAGCCGCAACCACGCCGGTCGTCGGCACGATGACACCGACCGTGATGGGACCTTCGTCACTGCTGGCCTCCGAACCACCCGGCGCTCCGCAGGCGGCGACGACGAGCATCAATACAAGCGCCAGGGCGATGTGCGCCTTCCTCAGATGAAATGCATTCCTGTTGGTCATCCTCATTCTCCTTTGTCCGGTGGGCCGTTTGTGTCCGGTCCCATCCGTCTGTCTTGTTGTTGCCATGTCGACCACTCCAAAGTCATTGCCGAGATTGTCTCTCCGCGGTAGATTCCGGGGTCACAGATGTCACCGAGTCGGTCTCCGGGTCGGGCCGCACCCCCTTGGCCTCCCCACCGGTCAACAGACCGCCTCCACCCGCTTCGATCTCGATCAACTCAGCCGCCGCGGCATCACCGAAGCGCCTGAGCAACGGGGCCCACACCAGCCTCTGCCACGATCCAACGATCCCGTCGGGGGCGAAGAGAATCGTGAGCACGAAGATAAGCCCCAGGAGGGTGGGCCAGCGCTCGATGAAGCCGCTGACATAGTTGGTGACGAACACGAAGACACCGGAACCGACGAAGGCGCCGGTGATGGTGCCGACACCACCCAGAATCGACATGAGGAGACCCTCGGCCGATGCCTTCACGTACACGGACGGAGGGCTGAAGAAGTTGTTGTACATGACGAGCAGGAGACCGGCCACACCGGCGAACGTTCCCGAGACCACGAAGGCGAGCAGCTTGATGCGCCTGACGTCGTAGCCAAGGGCGGGCATGCGCGTCTCGGCCTCCCGGATTCCCTTCAAGGAGAGCCCGAAGGGTGATCGTACGATGCGGAAGATAAGGAACACGCACACCGCCACCACGAGCAGGGAGAAGTAGTAGTACGCCCAGTACTCGGTGGCGAAGGGTGGCCGGGAGATGCCCCGCAGACCGTTGTCTCCGCCGGTCAACACCGTGAACCGCTGGGCCACACCCCACACCACCATTCCCTGTGCGAGGGTGATCATGAGGAAGTACACCCCGGTGGCGCGCACCAGCAGCAACCCGAAGAACGCGGCCACCACGATCGTGCTGAGGATTGCCAGTAGGGCCGAGACCCCGAGGGAGAAGTCGAGGCGGGAGTAGGCGATGGCTATGCCGTAGCCGGCGATGCCGAGCACCCCGGCCTGTCCGAGGGTCACCATTCCGGCATAGCCGGCGATCAGGTTGATCGAGAGGGCGAACAACCCCAGGAAGAGCATCTGGGTGGCCATGTTCACAAAGAACGACGGGACTATGTAGGGAAGGGCGATGGCCACCGCCGCCACCGATGCGAGACTCAGCCACTTGCCGATCGTCAGATTTCTCATCTGCTTTCCGTAACCCGGCCGAGCAGCCCCTGGGGCTTGAAGATCAGGATGAGCGCCATGGGAGCGAACAAGAGGAAGTAGGACAGTGATGGTGTGAGCGATCGCCCGAACGCGTCTATGAGGCCGACGAGCAGACTCCCGATGATGGCCCCACGCAGGTCGCCGAGCCCACCGAGGATCACCACCACGAGGGCGAAGTTGAGGATCTCGGCGTCGGCCCCCGGATAGAGGCTGAGAAAGACACCACCGATAACACCGGTCATACCGGCCAGCAGCGCCCCGAACACGAACACCCCGGTGAAGATGGCGTTGACGTTGATTCCCAGGGCCGCGACCATCTCCCGGTCGTCGACACCGGCTCGGATGATGGCCCCGATCCTTGTCTTGGACTGCAACAACCACATGAGCGCGGCGATCACGATCCCGAGACCCAGAACGAACAACCGAAACGTCGGATAGGTGACCTCGCCGAACTCGATGGTGCCGGCAAAGAGGGGGGGCCGGGGCAGCAGGATCGGGTCACCGCCGAACTGTGCCAGGGCAAGATCGGCAAAGATCAGGGATAGGCCGACCGTGAGCAGGACCTCCGGCATGGTGCGGCCACGGACTCGTCGAAGAAGCCCGCGCTCCACCACGAAGCCCAAGACCGCGATGGCGAGCGCACCACCGATCATCGCCACCCAGAAGCTCTGTCCGGCCTGGATCAGGGTCAGCCCGACGTAGCCGCCGATCAGATAGAAGGACCCGTGGGCAAGGTTGACGATCCGCATGAGTCCGAAGATCAGGGTGAATCCACTGGAGAGGAGGAACAGCAGTGCTCCGAAGGAGACTCCGTTGAGCGCCAGCAACACAAACTGTCGGGAGCTCATCTAGTGCCCTGGCCGGG
>WHTI01000210.1 GCA_009377815.1 Actinomycetota bacterium | reverse complement strand
CGCGTCGTGCGCCCGCAGGGTCGAGCGCACGTTGTCCGAGCAGCCGGGGGTCTCCGAGGCAGCCGTCAACTTCGCTCTGGAGAAGGTCACGGTCTCGGCCGACGCCATCGATTTCGAGCAGCTCAAACGTGCGGTGGAGAATGCCGGCTACGAGCTGGTCGCTCCGCATGCCGAGATGCACGGTGCCCACGAAGGTCACGATCACGGCATCACGATCGGAGCCGAGGAGGAGCGGGCCCGCGTCGCGTGGCGCCAGTTCCTCGGTGCCGCGATCCTCACGATCCCAGCGGTCATCCTCGCGATGTTCGGCCCGACCGAGGTGCCGGCGGGGTTGGAAGGGATGGGCGGGATGGAGGCGGTGGCGCCCGAGTGGTCCCGTTGGGCTCAGTTCTTCCTGATCCTCCCGGTCGAGTTCTGGTTCGGTCGAAGGTTCCTTGTGAGTGCCTGGAAGCAGGCGCTGCACCGGGCCGTCAACATGGACACGCTGGTCGCGATCGGAACCCTGAGCGCGGTCGGTTTCTCGACCTATTCACTGCTGTTCGATGGTCACCTCTATTTCGAGACCGCCGGCGTCATCATGAGCTTCCTGCTCCTCGGAAAGTACTTCGAGTACCGGTCCAAGAGCAGCGCGTCGCGGGCGATCAAGGCTCTCCTGGAGATGGGAGCCAAGTCGGCGATCGTGGTGCGCGACGGCGCCGAGGTCGAGATCCCGGTCGAGGTCGTCGTGGTCGGGGACATGGTGCGTGTACGCCCCGGAGCGGTGATCCCCACGGATGGGGTCGTCAACGAGGGCGAATCGTCGGTCGACGAATCGATGCTGACCGGCGAATCGGTGCCCGTCGACAAGCGCCCGGGTGACGATGTCTACGGAGCAACGATCAATTCGGCCGGCTCGCTGCTGGTCGAGGTCACGCGCGTGGGGACCGATACTGCTCTCGCCCGCATCGCGCGCCTCGTCGAGGAGGCGCAGACGCGCAAGGCTCCGATCGAACACCTCGCCGATCGCGTGGCATCGGTCTTCGTGCCCATCGTCATCGCGATCGCCTTGGTCTCGATGGCTGCGTGGCTGATCGTTGGCGGAACTCTCGAGGAAGCCCTCGTCGCGGCGGTTGCGGTTCTGATCATCGCTTGCCCCTGTGCCATGGGACTTGCGACTCCGGCGGCCGTGATGGTTGGTACCGGTCGGGGAGCGCAGCTCGGGATCGTGATCAAGGGCGGAGACGTTCTCGAGCGGTCGGGCGCGATCGATTCGGTCATCTTCGACAAGACGGGAACATTGACCAAGGGAGAGATGTCGGTGACCGACGTCGTCGCTTCCGAGAGCGATGCCGATACCGTGCTTCGGGTCGCCGGCGCGGCGGAGTCGTTGTCGGAGCACCCGATCGCCCGGGCGATCGTTGTGGCCGCGACGGAACGCTTCGGCGATCTTCCGAAGGCCGAGGGATTCGCGTCGACGACCGGAACCGGCGTCAAGGCAACGGTTGAGGGACGCGAGGTTGCCGTGGGACGGCGCGCTTTCTTCGAGTCCGCGGAGGCTCCCAGCGTCGTGACCGAGAAAGCATCTGCCCTGGAAGCGGAAGGGAAGTCCGTCGTGTGGGTCGGGTCGAACGGCAAGGTCGACGGGATCGTCGCCGTCGCCGACACCCTCAAGCCCACGGCCGCGGCCGCGCTCGCCCGGCTCCACGAGCTCGGGCTCGAGACCCTGATGATCACCGGCGATAACCGGACCACCGCGGAGACGATCGCCCGGGGGGTCGGCATCGATCGTGTCCTGGCCGAGGTGCGCCCCGAGAACAAGGTCGCCGCGGTCGCCGAACTTCAGGCCGGAGGGCGGAAGGTCGCCATGGTCGGGGATGGGATCAACGATGCCCCCGCACTGGCCCGTGCCGATCTCGGTGTGGCGATCGGAACGGGGGCCGAAGTAGCGATCGAAGCCGCCGATCTGACCCTGGTCGGTGGCGATCCGCTGCTGGCCGCCGCCGCGATCGAATTGTCCCGCCGCACCTTGAGGACGATCAAGCAGAATCTCGGCTGGGCCTTCGGTTACAACGTCGCCGCCATCCCGCTCGCCGCGTTCGGTCTGCTCGACCCGATGATCGCCGCCGCAGCAATGGCGTTCTCGTCGGTCAGCGTGGTCACGAATGCCTTGCGTTTGAGGCGTTTCCGCCCCGTCGGGGGTTAAGTCGGAGCCTCCGGGGCGCCGGGCTGCAAGAATGTCCCGATGGCTCCGGAACTCCACCTCGATACCTCAGCCCTCGTGTACCGGGCCTTCTTCTCACTGCCGAAGACCCTGACCGACCCGGAGGGGCGCCCGATCAACGCGGTCAGGGGGTTCCTCGAGATGGTCACGAGGCTGACCCTCGACCGGCGCCCGTCCCGGATCATCGCCGCGTTCGACGACGATTGGCGCCCGGCCTACCGGGTCGAGGCGTACGCCGGATACAAAGCGGACCGGCCCGAGGACCCGCCCGAGCTTCCACGCCAGTTCCATGTCTTGAGGGAGGTCCTCGACGCGGTCGGCATGCCGGTCGCGATCGCCAAGGGCCTCGAGGCCGATGACGTCCTGGCGACGCTGGCGGCCGGCGCCTCCGGTAAGGACCGGTATCTGGTCGTCACCGGCGACCGTGACCTCGTCGCGCTGGTGCGCGATCCACAGGTTGCGGTGGTCTTTCCGGTGCGGGGGTTGAGCGAGGTCGCCGTCTTCGACGAGGCGGCCGTGATCGAGAAGTACGGGATCCCTGCGGGGCTGTACCAGGATTTCGCAACGATGAGAGGCGACCCCTCCGACGGCTTGCCGGGGGTCGCCGGGATCGGTCCGGTCCGAGCGGCGAAGTTGCTCAACGAGTTCGGGTCGTTGGACGGGATCCTGGGGAATCTCGACTCGCTTCCCCCCAAGCAGAAGGAAGCGTTCGAGAGCGCGCGCGACTATCTCGAGGCGATGAAGACGGTCGTGCCGATGGTGGTCGACGCGAAGATCGAGATGAGCGAGGCACACGAACCTGACCGCGAGCTGATCGAAGAGCTGGTCGAGGTGCACGGCCTCGGTAGTTCTCCGGTCAGACTGGCTCAGGCTCTGTCGGGCGAGCGATAGCCCGGAAGTCAAAGGAGAAGGCGATCACAACGATCTACCTGGTGCGCCACGGCGCGACCGAATGGAACCACACGAAGCGCGCGCAGGGTCAGGCCGATATTGCGCTGAACGATTCGGGCCGGGAGCAAGCCGAGAGTGCGGCCCTCGCGCTGGCCGACCTCGACATCGTGGCGGTCTACGCAAGCGATCTCTCTCGGGCGCGCGACACGGCCGCGCCGATCGCCCGCACCCACGACCTCGAGGTCGTGACCGACCCGGACTTCCGCGAGATCGACCAGGGGGAATGGGAGGGACTCCAGGTCGACGACATCAAGAAGGCTTGGCCCGAGATGTGGGGTGCGGCTCGCCACTACAGCACGCGCCCCGGCGGCGAATCTCCGGCGCAGGTGCGAGAGCGGGCGCTGGCGGGTATCAAGCGGATCGTGAAGGCCCACCCCGAGGGAACGGTGGTCGTTGTCAGCCACGGGGGCACGATCCGGTGGCTGTCGGCCGAGGCTATGGGCTACAACGACGGCTACTCCGCGAGGCTCAGGGGAGTGAGCAATGGGGGAGCGGTGTCGTTCCAGGCGAGCCTCAACGGCGACGACCTCGTGCTCTCGGATCTGGTGCGGATGGATGGCTCCGGCACGGACCTCGACGATCCCAATGTCTAGGCG
>WHTI01000215.1 GCA_009377815.1 Actinomycetota bacterium | reverse complement strand
TTCCCCTACTACCTGAAGAAGTTCCTGGTTCAGATGATCGCCGCGATCTCCCGCACCGCGTTCTACTACGCAGACCAGATCAGCCCGGTGTGCGAATTCAACGCTCGCTGGGAGCTGCGCAACGGTGCCGAGCGCGATCGCATCCGAGTGATCTACAATGGCGTCGACCCCGTGTCGTTCAGCCCCCGCCGCGTCTCGCGTCCGTCGGCCCCGACGGTCGTGTCGGTCGCACGTATCGACCCCCTGAAGGATCTCGAAACGCTCCTCCGGGTTGCCGACCTCGTGCGCCAGCACATCCCGAGCGTCCAGTTCCTGCACTACGGACCGGTCGCCGACCGCGAGTACGACAAGACCGTCAAGGCTTTGCACCGTGACCTGAACCTCGGCAACACGGTGAAGTTCATGGGTACGACCGACAACCCGGCCGAGGCTTACAACCAGGCGGACGTCGTCCTCCTGACCAGCATCTCCGAGGCGTTCCCTTACTCGGTCGTCGAGTCGCTCATGTGCGGCAAGCCGGTCGTCTCCACCGATGTCGGTGGCGTCAAGGAAGCGCTCGAGGGTGTCGGCCTCCTGGCCCGCCCGAAGGACATCGAAGGACTCGCCGACGCGACCCTGCGCCTGCTCAACCTCGACGCTCCTGCTCGTCAGGAACTCGAGGCCGCATGTCGCGACCGTGCCCTCAACCGGTTCACGATCGATGCCGCACTCGAGGGCTACCGCAGGACCTACGTCACGCTTGCAGAGGCCTACCGTCGAGAGCGGGCTGCGGGACGCATCCCCGAGCCGCAGCCGGTCCTTCAGCCGCAGCTCACCGTCGTCCCCGAGACGCCGGAGGTCGAGACAGTCGTCCCGACGGTCGACGAGCGCCAGGATGTCATCATCGTCGACCAGGGTCTCAGCGCCCCCGCGGAGCAGATCTCCGAGGAGGTCGAGCGTCAGCGGATGATGCCGCCGGAGGAACTGGAAGTCGTCACCGACTCCGACATCGCGGGCTACGCACCGGAAGACGATGCCGGCATCACCACGCCGACCTCGCCGGTGATCGAGCCCGAGCAGGACTTCGAGGTTCGGGAACTGCAGCCGGCCGTCGGCGTCTCACTTGACTCCGACGATCCGCGCGAGCGCATCGCAGCGTTCGAGGCGGCTTACCGCCGGGGTGGCCCGGAACTGTCCAACGTGGTTCGCAAGCTCCTGTCGGACCCCGATCCTGAGATCCGTCGCAGGGCCATCGCACCCTCGGTCACTGCGGAAGCTCTGCCGAGGACCGAGTCAATCCACCTCCTGTCTCAGGTCCTGAGTTCAGATCCTGATCCGACCGTGAGAAGCGCTGCAGCTGCGGCCCTGGCAACGGTCCTTGCACGGGAGGAGTCGTAGATGGCACTCAGGAACCCGAGCATCGAGGAGCTGACCGACGAACTCTCCCGTAACGCGGGATGGCTCGAGAGTCCCTTCGAGGCCGCCGCGCACCTCGAGTCTCTGGGTATCAACGACCAGATCGCTCAGGAGCACTACGGCCAGCCCGATGTGTTCTCGCTCGCGCTCGTCATCGCCCAGCGTCAGCGGGGCGTAGACACCGCGCAGGAGACCGCGTGGGAAGAGGAGCGTCGTCGTCAGAAGGAAGAGCTGGACAAGTGGGAGCCACCGGGCCTGTGGTCCGCGATCCCGCGGTTCTTCTTCCGAGGCGTCGCGTTCGGTCTCCCGATGGCGATCATGATCTTCTCGATCCTGCTGCTCCTGTACTCGCTGTGGGCGTACTACTACTTCTCCACGGCACGTGCGACCGCGATCGGCGTCGGTACGGCGCTGTCCTATCTGCTCGCCGGTGGTTTCACGCAGGCGATCGGTAGACGAGGACTGATGTACCTGAGGCAGGGCATGTTCTTGCTCTGTTTGAAGGTGGCGTTCTTCTTCGTTGCTGCCGGAGTCTTGGTAACGGCCCTGGTCGGCATCATCCTGTACTTCTTCTTCTCGGCGTTCCCGGTCGTGTCCGGTATCGAGAAGGACCTTGCGGTCGTCTACTACTTCACCCTGTCACTGTTGTGGCTGAGCCTCTCGACCCTCTACATGCTCCAGAAGGAGCTGTTGTTCTCGATCGCCATCGGCGTCGGTATCGGGGTCGTCTACATCTTCCGTGAGTGGTTTGGCTGGGAGATCGTGCCGGCACACCAGGTGGGCATCCTGTCGGCGGCCGCGTTCGCTCTGATCTCGACCATCGTGATCCTGGCGTTCCAGCACAACCGGTCCAAGGACCCACGTCTGCCGATCTCGACCAAGCTGCCACGGTTCACCCTGCTGATCGCGTCCGTGGCTCCATATTTCCTGTTCGGCTTGCTCTACTTCGTGTTGATCTTCGGAGACCGCATCATCGCCTGGACGGGTCGTACCGACTTCCGCCAGACGTTCATCTGGTTCCAGACCGACTACGAGGTCGGCGTGAACTGGGCGTTGCTCGGCTTGCTGCCGGCGCTGGGCGCCCTCGAGTACGCGATCTACCGGTTCTCGGGGTTCGTCAAGCCCCAGCAGCTGCAGTACACGGTCAAGGAAGCCAAGGACTTCCGTTCCTGGTTCTTCGCCTTCTACCGTCGCAGCCTGGTCCTGTACTTCGTCATGTCGATCATCGGTGCCGTCGGTGCGTACTTCTTCGTGCGCTGGCTGGTGCAGTACATCCCAGAGATTGCCATTTTGCTCAACGACGTGAGCGTGTTCGTGTTCATCTTCGGATCGATCGGATACTCGCTCGCCGCCTTCTCGCTGCTCAACGTTTCCTTGTTCTTCTGGCTGTCGAGGCCGCGGCTTGCGATCCTTGCGATCATCCCCGCGCTGATCGTGGACTTTCTCGTCGGATTTATCTTGAGCCGCCTAGTCGTCTACTACTGGGCCGTCATAGGATT
This sequence comes from Actinomycetota bacterium, assembly GCA_009377815.1. GTDB lineage: Bacteria > Actinomycetota > CADDZG01 > CADDZG01 > WHSQ01 > WHTI01. The sequence goes on along the minus strand of WHTI01000215.1, from coordinate 757 downwards.
CGCTTTGGGCGGAATCGTGTTTGCGGTGGTGAGTCTGGTGCTTGCTTTGCGAGTGCTGACAAACCTTGACTACTACTACTACTCCTCGGTGTAGGTGAATCCATGAACTCGATCGAGATCTTCAAGACGTTCGCCGGCTTCGGTATCGCATTCGTACTGTTGCCGTGGCTGATCCTGCCGACTCCTAAGTCGGCGAGGAACACACTTGACGTCCTCGTTATCAACTTCATCAGATGGATCGCGATCGTGGTCGTCGTGACCCAGGTCCTCGCCATCCTGAAGCTGTACGAAACGACGACGTTGATAATCCTGTCCGTGATCGCCTGCTACTGGTTCAAGCTGCGTCCGATGGGCGTGAACCGAGAGTGGTTCTCTGGACTCGGTGAGCGCATTTCGGTGCGGCTCGCCAACTTCGGAGACAAGTTCGAGAGCGGTGAGGTTCAGGTGTCTGGTCGAAAGTCGAAGAAGAACATCGACCTGACCGATGAGACCGCCGAGCCGCGCGAGCAGCGCGCTGTTCGGGAGAGTCTGCCGAGCGTGCTGTTCATGCTCATCCTGATCGTTCCGCTCGTGGTCGTGCTCGCGATCGCCTACTACCTGCGAGTCAAGGTGCCGTCGGCGAACGTCTCGCTGAGCCCGTCCGACAACTACACGATCCTTACGTGGACGAAGCTCCTCGAGCAGAACCAGATCTACACCGAGGGCATCTACCCGCACGGGGTCCACGCCATCATGGCGCTGTGGCACAAGTTCAGCC
>WHTI01000066.1 GCA_009377815.1 Actinomycetota bacterium | reverse complement strand
GCCGCGGCTCTCTTTGTGCCAGAACCACCACGCAGCCACCGCGGCGATCGCCCACGACAACGAGTAGGTAGCGGCCGCCATCCAGACGGTCTCGGACAGTTGCCAGCCGATGAGCATGAGGACCACCCACAGCGTCGGCTGGCCGGCGAAGAACACGTAGAGCGTGTAACGCATGATCTTCAGCCCGCGCGTCGCCGACAGCCACACGTTGGTCAGCGCGAGGAACGGGAGCCCCGCCGCCGCGAACTCGACCGCCCATCTACCCTCCTCGGCATCGATCGAGAACGCGCGGCGGACCGCGCCGGCTCCGAGGATGCCGGCCAGTGCAACGACGACGCTCACGAGCGCGGCGATCGATACCGCGCGCGACACCGTGGCTCGGATATCGGCGTAGCGCTCCTCCCCGACCTCGACCGCAACGCCGCGGAGGACAGCCATGTCCATGCCGGCGCGGGTCGCGAAAGAGAGGACGAACGCTGCCTGGGTCGCGACCGTGACGATCCCGAAGGCGGCCTTGCCCAGGACGCGGGAGATGAGGATCTGCGCGGCGAACGTCGCCAGCGCCGCGATGACGATCCCTACGATGTTCTGCGACGCGCCCGAGAGAATGGTGCGGTAATCGCCGGACCGCTGGTTAGCCCCGGGGGCTACTCCCATTCGATCGTGCCGGGGGGCTTCGACGTGATGTCGTAGACCACTCGGTTGATGCCCGGGACCTCGTTGACGATGCGGTTCGAGATGCGCTCGAGGAGGTCGTAGTCGAGCCGGGCCCAATCGGCGGTCATCGCGTCCTCGCTGGTGACGGCCCGCAGGACGATCGGATAGCCGTAGGTCCGTTCGTCGCCCATCACCCCGACCGAACGCACCGCGGGGAGGACCGCGAAGCTCTGCCAGATCTCCCGCAGGAGTCCGGCCCTCTTGATCTCCTGGAAGACGACCTGGTCGGCGGCTCTGAGGAGGTCGAGGCGTTCGGGCGTGACCTCACCGATGATCCGCACCGCCAGTCCCGGGCCGGGGAACGGCTGGCGCCAGACGATCTCCTCCGGAAGCCCGAGTTCCTCGCCGACCTTGCGGACCTCGTCCTTGAAGAGGTTCCGAAGCGGCTCCACGAGGGTGAACCTCATATCTTCGGGTAGCCCGCCAACGTTGTGGTGGCTCTTGATCTTGGCGGCATCCTTCGTGCCGGACTCGATCACGTCCGGGTACAGGGTTCCCTGAACGAGGAACTGTGCGTCCTCCAGTTCGTCGCGCGCAACCTCCTCGAACACACGGATGAAGGTCTCGCCGATCGCCTTGCGCTTCTCCTCCGGATCGGTGACGCCTGAGAGTTTCTCAAGGAAGCGGTCCGACGCCTTCACGTGGATGAGATCGGCGCCGAGGTGACGACGGAAGGTCGTCTCAACGGCCTCGCCCTCCCCCGCGCGCATCAGTCCGTGATCGACGAACACGCAGGTGAGCTGACCGCCGACCGCGCGGTGGACGAGCGCAGCGGCAACGGCCGAGTCGACCCCGCCCGACAGGGCGCAGGCGATGCGGTCGGTCCCAACCTGGGCCCGGATCTGCTCGATCGCGGTCTCGATCACCGAGGTCATCGTCCACTTGGGCAGCAGGTCGCACGCCTCGTAGAGGAAGTTCTTGAGGAGATCGAGGCCGAACGGCGTGTGTGCGACCTCGGGATGGAACTGGATACCGTAGAACCCGCGCTCGGGATCCTCGAACCCGGCGACCGGAGATGACGGCGTGGAGGCGGTCACGTGGAAGCCTTCGGGCGGTCCGGTCACGGAATCGTTGTGGCTCATCCACACCGTCTGCTCTTCCGGGAGCTCGTCGAACAACACCGAATCCGACGCCGCGACCTTGAGATCGGTCTTGCCGAACTCTGCGATCCCGGTGTTCGCCACCTCGCCGCCGAGACCGAGCGCCATGAGCTGCTGCCCGTAGCAGATACCGAGCACCGGGATGCCGAGTTTGAACACTTCGGGATCGATCGTCGGGGCGCCCGGCGCGTAGACCGACTTCGGGCCCCCGGAGAGGATGATGCCGGCCGGACGCATGCGCGCGAGATCTTTGACCGGGATGTCGTGGGGAACGATCTCGGAGTACACGTGACACTCGCGCACCCTGCGGGCGATCAACTGGGCGTACTGAGCGCCGAAGTCGACCACGAAGACCTTGTCCATACCGCAGCGTACCGCGCCGGCCTCTTGGTCCCGTGGTTCTAGCGGGGCAGGCGGGCTTCCACGACGACAGAAAGATCGTCTTCGTCGGAGGCGTAGCCGTGATCCTCGAAGCCGGCCTTGGCGCAGATCCGCTGCACCTTCGGCACCATGTCCTCAGAGATCTCGAGCAGCATCCATCCGCCGGGGACGAGCCACTCGGGGGCCTGCTGGACCGCCGTCCGGATCAGTCCGAGGCCGTCCTTGGACAATCCGCTCAGCGTGAAGAGCGGCTCGTGATCCTTCACCTCGGCGGGAAGGTCGGCGACCTCGTCCGGGGGGACGTAGGGGATGTGTCCGGTGATGAGATCGACTTTGCCCTTGAGCCTCTTGGGCATCGCCTTGTACATGTCGCTCTTGCGAAAGGTCACGTTGTCGATATCCAGCAGGTTGGCGTTACGCCGGCCCTGGGCCAGGCCCTCGGCGTCGATGTCGGTGCCCCACACCTCGGTGGCCGGCAGCTCGGCTGCGATGGCCAGCGCTATCGGCCCGGCCCCCGTGCAGACGTCCACGACCACCGGCTTCTTGCGTGACTTCATCTGCTTCCTCAGGCGCCTGACGGCGCGGTCCACGGTTAGCTCCGAAGAGGGTCGGGGAACGAACGAGCCGGGCTTGACCTCGAGGGTCATCCCGTAGAACTCGATCGAGCCGACGAGGATGGGAAAAGGCTCGCCGGCGGCCCGGCGGGTGACGAGCGCGAGGTACTTCTCGCGTTCGCGACGAGAGGGGATCTCGTCGTCGTCAAGGTCATCGAGATCGGCTTCGAGCACGAACTCGATGAGATCCTCGGCTTCCATACGGTTGTCGTGATCTTCGAAAATGTGGGACGAGTCGCTGAGGACGCGTTCGGCCGCGTCGAGTAGCTCGGAGATGGTTCTGGGTTCGCTCATGCCGGGGACTTTACGTCCCCGCGACTGGTCCGGAAGCCTCAGGCCTGTGCGCTCGGTGCTTCGACGCTCGTTTGCTCCGCGGGGACCTCGATCGAAGGCTTCTCGAGTTCGGTGGAGAGAACCATCGTCGTGCGCGTGCGGGAGACCCCGTGGATCATCCGTATGCGTCGAAGCAGTTGCTCGAGATCCTTATTGGTGCCGGTCCTGACCTTGACGAGATAGCAGTCCTGGCCCGCGATGCGATGAAACTCGAGGACGTCCGATTCCTCACAGATCCGGGCGACGATCGGGTCGTCGATCGCGAACTCCTCGCCGTCGGCGAGCGTGACCTGTATGAAGGCGACGTGGTCACGGTCCATCAGGGTGGGATCGATCACGGCGTGATAGCCGGCGATGATGCCTCGCTGCTCGAGCTTGCGGACCCGCTCGTGAACCGCGGGGGCCGAAAGACCGACCTCCTTGGCGATCGTCGCGTGGGGCATGCGACCGTCCTCCCTGAGGAGCCCGAGGATCTTGCGGTCGATGCCGTCGAGGCCGGCAACCATGCGGCTACCGGCCTCGAAGTATCGACTTGGCGGGGGTCCGCCGTGCGGGACGGGGGGAGGTCCGCACCGGCGAGATCGCGGGGTCGAGTCCGAAGATGACTCTCGACATCGAGTTCATGAGGTTCCTTTTCCGATCCCTTCCGGGACCTGTTCGGGTTACTTGGAGTGCGGGTCCCCCGGCAGGGACCAGTCGCGTCCGTCGCGAGAGTCTTTCCCGTTGGTTGCGGCGAGGACGTCGAGCGCCCCTAGCCCGGCCACGAAGATCGCTAGGCCTTGAAGCACTACTACCACTTCTCCTTAGGTTGATCGCGCTATTTGCTGATGATTCTATCGTTCCGTCCAGATATCGTCAAATAAAGACAAGTACTTGAGCCGGAGAACGAAAGAAGCCCCGGTGACCGGGGCTTCTCGCTTACATATATTCGGCCCCATAGGACGGGCCGGAGACGGTTCGCTAGCGACCCATCCCCACCTGCTGGCTCCGCTGGAGCGATTTCCCCTCGGTCTGGAGCGAGGGGGCGACCATGACCTCGGCCTTCTGGAACTCCTTGATGTTGGCGTAGCCACAGGTGGCCAGCGAGGTCCTGAGAGCGCCGAAGAGATTGAGGCGGCCGTCGTTCTCGTGGGCCGGTCCGGTCAGGATCTCCTCGAGCGTTCCGATCGTCGAGGTCTGGACCCGGGCTCCGCGGGGCAACGTCGGATGGAACGTCGCCATGCCCCAGTGGTACCCGTGGCCCGGAGCTTCCTCGGCCGCGGCCAGCGGGGAGCCGATCATCACAGCATCGGCACCGCAGGCGATCGCCTTGGCGATGTCGCCGCCGGTCCTCATCCCACCGTCGGCGATGACGTGGCAGTAGCGCCCGGTCTCGTCAAGGTGCCTGATCCGAGCTCCGGCAGCATCGGCGATCGCGGTGGCCTGGGGCACGCCGATCCCGAGCACTCCCCTGGTGGTGCAGGCGGCGCCGGGGCCGACCCCGACGAGGACGCCCATCGCTCCGGTCCGCATGAGATGCAGCGCGGTCGAATACGACGCGCAACCGCCGACGAGCACGGGGAGCTCGTAGGTCGAGATGAAGCGCTTGAGGTTGAGAGGCTCACTCTGGGTCGAGACGTGCTCGGCCGAGACGACGGTCCCCTGGATCACCAGGACGTCGAGTTCCGCCTCGAGGGCGATCTTGTGGAACCGCTCTACCTTCTGCGGAGTGAGCGAGGCCGCGGCGGTGTAGCCGGCGGCCTTGACCTCCTGGATCCGCTGCGAGATCAGCTCCTCCTTGAGGGGCGCCTGGTACAGCTCTTGCATCCGCTTGGTCGCCTTGTCGGTCGGGAGTTCGGCGATCTCGGCAAGGATCGATTCGGGGTCCTCGTAGCGGGTCTGCAGACCCTCGAGGTTGAGCACGGCGAGGCCGCCGAGGCGGCCGATCTCGATCGCGGTTCGGGGTGACACCACCCCATCCATGGCCGAGGCCAGCAGCGGAAGCTCGAACTTGAAGGCGTCGATCTCCCAGGAGATGTCGACGTCGTCGGGGTCGCGCGTCCGCCGGGACGGGACGATGGCGATGTCGTCGAAGCCGTACGCCCGCCGACCTGACTTTCCGATGCCGATCTCGATCTCCACCAGCGATCCTCTCTACGCAGCCAGATCCGTACCTAAGAGGGTCGATGGTAACGCCCCGCCCAGCAAGGGGGCCGGGTTTCGCTAGAACCGCTTAGTGGTCCCGGTCCTGGCGCACCAGCCGGCCGGACATCTCATCATCGAGCAGCTGGATGTCGGCGTCGACCATGAGGCGGGCGAGCTCGTCGAACTTGACCTTAGCCTCCCACCCCAGGAGCTCCTTCGCCTTGGTCGCATCGCCCAGGAGGTAGTCGACCTCGGCCGGGCGGTAGTAGTTGGGATCGACCTCGACGTACTGCTCCCAGTCGAGGTCGGCCGTGGCGAAGGCGACCTGACAGAACTCCCTCACGCTGTGCGACTCACCCGTCGCGATGACGAGGTCGAGCGGCTCGTCATGCTGCACCATCATCCACATCGCCTCGACGTACTCGGGGGCGTAACCCCAGTCCCTCTTGGCGTCGAGGTTCCCGAGGAACAGCTTGTCCTGGATCCCGGCCTTGATCCGCGCGACCGCGCGCGTGATCTTGCGGGTCACGAACGTCTCCCCTCGCCGGGGGCTCTCGTGGTTCATGAGGATGCCGTTGCCGGCGTGCATCCCGTAGGACTCCCGATAGTTGACCGTCGCCCAGTAGGCGAACACCTTGGACACGCCGTAGGGACTGCGCGGATGGAACGGCGTCGCTTCGTTCTGAGGCGGCGGTGCGGAGCCGAACATCTCCGATGACGACGCCTGGTAGAAGCGGGTCTCGACGCCGGAGGCTCGGATCGCTTCGAGCATCCGCATCGTCCCCATCCCGGTTGCGTCGGCGGTGTACTCGGGGATCTCGAAGCTCACCTTGACGTGGCTCTGGGCGCCCAGGTGATAGATCTCGTCCGGCTCGAGGTTCCGGATGAGGTTCACCAGCGATCCGGAATCGGAGAGGTCCCCGTAGTGCATGAAGAACCGGACCCCCGATTCGTGCGGGTCCCGATAGATCGGATCGAGGCGGTGGGTGTTGAACGTGGACGCCCGGCGGATCAGGCCGTGAACCTCATAGCCCTTGGCCAGCAGGAACTCTGCCAGATAGGAGCCGTCCTGCCCGGTGACGCCGGTGATGAGTGCCTTCTTGTCCACGGGCACAAGGATACGCTCCGTTCCTGTCCTCCCCGGCGGAAGGAAGAACCACCCAAGACGTGGAACTTCTCACCACGGAAGGACGAAATGCCCGTTCACAATGGCACTTGTGAACCACTTCACGTGGGCGACGAGTGTTAGCGTGGCGGACTTACGGGTATGGCTCCACGGTCCCACGTGTCGATCACTCGGGGAACCACCAAGGCCGGAACACGGCCCGGCACCGGGACGGAGTCCCCAAGGAGGCTTTCATCGTCATGGAACACCTGCACTTCAGCGCGCGAGCCCGGCGGCGCGACCGCCTTAAACGCCGGCTCGCCTCGATCGCGATCGTTTCTCTCATCGCAACCATGCTCGGCATCCCGGGCATGGACCTCGGTTGGCGATTGATCGGCCGGTTCAGCGGTTCCAGTGGCATCGCTCAAGCCGGAGGCTTCGGTGGCATCGAAACTTCCGAGAGCACCGAGGGCATGCTCAAGTTCCGCCAGAAGATCTTCGCCAGTCGCCCGACGCCGACCCCGAAGGACAACGCTCCCGCGCCCGCGGAGGAGTCGTCCGAGACCGCCACCGCCACGACCACTACCGTGGCGGCCCCGAGCGGATCGATCACCGACATCATCTACAAAGCCGCCGCCGAGTTCGGACTGAGCGGTGCCTACCTCGTCTCGGTGGCGCACTGCGAGTCGACGCTCAACCCTCAGGCCGTCAACCCGGCGGGCTACTACGGTCTCTTCCAGTTCGGGGAGGGCACCTGGAACACGTACGGCTACGGATCGATCTTCGACCCCACGGCCCAGGCACGCACGGCCGCCAGGCTCATCGCGGCTGGTCAGTCGAGTCGCTGGCCGAACTGCGCCTAGGTCTGCACCACCGCGCTACTTACGCCGAAGCCTCTCCAGAACCACGATCGCCCCAACCGGTCCGGTGAGGATCACGAGCGCGACGAAGCCCCATGACCACCCGAAGTGCTCGCGGTCGCGCAGCACGAGGATGGCGTAGGCAAGGAAAAGGAAGCCGTGGATCGCTCCGGTGAGCGAGACTCCGCTCTCGTTGCCCGAGAACATCATGGCGAGCAGCACGAGGAACGAAAGGGTCTCGAGGACCGAGATGGCGCGTAGCCGCAGTGTCTCGGCGGAAGACGGAAGGTTCTTTTCGATCTCCATGCTGCCAGGGTACCGGGGGCCGGGGTCTCTGCTGAACTCAGCGTCGACGGTAGAGGACCCGGAGATTCCACTCCTGGGACCGAGCCGCGCGCATGTATCTCTGCGCCATCTTAGGAAGGCCGGCTTCCGCTGCGATGACTCCGGCTTGGTAGAAGGGATCGGCCGAGATCGAGGGGCCGCGCACCGAGCGGCGCGCGTAGGGGAGCGCCTCGTCGTCGCGGCCCAGGCTGTGCAACATCCAGGCATATGCCTCCGCAACCCCTGCGGTGGGCCGCTGCGCGTACATCGTCCGGACCTCATCCAGAGCGGCTCGAGGTCGCAATCCGTGGTCCGCATAGAAAAGGATGAAGTCGATGTCGGGCAGGACGCCGTTGGCCCGGTAGAGGGCCAGCCGCTCCCCAACCCGCTGGTACTGGGCGGCAGCCTCTTTCTTACGGCCCTCGGCGGTATAGAGATCGCCGAGCTTGACCATGTACTCCAGTGAGGGCAGCCGTTCGGCGGCCCGTTCCAAGATCGGGATCGCACGATCGATGCGTCCGCGGGCGGTCAGGACCTCAGCCACTCCCACCGTCGGCGGAACGTAACCGGGGGCCAGTCTCCTCCCGAGCTTGTTCTGCCGCAGAGCATCGTCGAGGTCGCCGATCCCGAAGTGGATGTCGCCCTTCTGATGCCTGATCCAGGCGGGGCCTTCCCCAGCCGGGCCGGCACTCTCGAGTGCAAGGCGCATGGCGGAGAGAGCCTGATCGGTTTCTCCTCTGTACTGAAATGAGTAGGACGCGCGCACGTAAGACGCAAGATCGGGACGGATGTCGATCATCCTCTGGTACGCGCGATCGGCCGCACCCGTCCGTCCGAGCTCGAACAGCGCATCGCCAAGAAGTCCGTACGGGGTCGCATTGTGAGAATTCGTCGCGATCGCGCGCCGAGACCAGCGAACGGAACCGAGAAAGTCGTGTCTGCCGTTGGACAGGGACGCCATCCCGACGTACGCCGGGAAGTTCCCATCGGGCTGAAGTTCGAGAGACGTCTTGAGGAGAGTCTCGGCCCGCGATAGATAGGTTGGGTCGGCCTCGGAGCGCACCGCTTGCAGGTAGAGGAGTGCAAGCGACGAGTGATCCTCTGGATCGTCGCTGCCGGCCTCGACCACCCTTTCCAGGGAATCGACCGAAGCCTTCGGAGCGTCTTCGCCGGGCACCCCGACGACTTCAGCAGCGAGGTCGGGTGCTGCGATCTTCGCCACCGGGGGATCGAAGCTCGACAGGATCGCACCGCCTCCGAAGAGGAGAACGGCCAGGACGATGACGGCGGTTGCGCGCTTCGGAAGCGAGGGGGATCCCGAAGGACCCCCCTCCGATCCGAGTTGCGTCTTAGTGCGGTGAAGCATTCGAGCCAGAGTGCGGTAGCGAGACGTAGGGGAACATCGAGCGGAACGTCTTGTCGTTGGTGTCGACACCATCGCCGAGATCGTTCGGATTCCCGATCAGCTCGCCCTCGACAACCTGCAGAGCGATGTCGATGACGTCGTCGGCCAGCCTGCGCCCGTTGGGGAACCCGGCGACGTCGCCCGCGATAACCCCGAGGGTCGAGTACTCAGGACAGCCCTCTTCACAAGGCGGGATGCTCATGTTGAGGCGCAGCATCTCGGAGGCCTGCACGCCTGCGGGCTGGTTGAGGTCGGGGATCCCGGTCAGGAAGACCTGGATCAGGTCGGCACGCTGGATACCCGCAGCGTCGGGGTCGGAGTCGGGAGCAGGGATCCCGTAGACGGCTTCGATCAGACGAGGAAGCTCAGGGTCCTGAACGGCTCCCAGGTACTGAGCGTCCTTGTTCGGCTTGGAGCCGTTGAAGTAGTCCTTCAGGCCGACCGGAACCACGACCTCGTTGACGAGGGGCGACCCCAGTCGAGACAGCTGGACCCACTTGCCCTCGAAGGTTTGGGAGCCGTCCGGCCGCTGGATGCGGGTGCTCCGGCGGGAAGCGGTGTTCCACACACCGATCACCGGATTGGCGGCGGCGTCCTTCGCCTTGGCGAGTTCGTCGGCGGGCACCTGGAGAACCATGCTGTGAACGTTGAATCCGGCCAGCGTGTCGTCGCCGACCTCGGAGAAATCCGCTCCGTAGAGAAGGTCGAAGACTCGAAGGTCCAGATAGAAGGGGTCGTCCGCGTGCCCGACCCAAGACTTCCCCCCGTTGGCGAGGTCCTTGATCGCCTCATCGCTGAGCGATTCGTAGTCGGGCATCGATGCGTCTCCGACATGGTTCGGAGCCACGATCGCGTTGTTGATGACCGTCACCGGCTTCTTCTTCCCGACGATCCGCTGCAGATCGTAGGTCTGGTAGAAGTTCAGGTCCTCATCGGTGAGCGACGTGACCTGGCCCGTGTTGTAGAGGAACGTGTTCGGGTTGCGGTAGTGGTTCTTGAACTTCCAGCGGTAGACGATCTCCGCAAGCGCGTCGCCATCGTTCGAGATGTTGACGTCGTAGCGGACACCTTCAGCGAATGAATAGAAGTTCGGGCCCCCGGCGGGTTCCTCGAACGGGATCCAGTTGCTGACCAGAGTTACCGAATCGGCGTCGTCGGGACTGACGAATGCATAGAGATCCGTCTGGTCCACCTGTGGATCGGCCGACACGAGCGGCGCCTCTCGGTGGCTCGAAGCGTTACCGCCCACGACCCCCAATGCACTCATGGAAGCGACCAAGGCCATCGCGGTAACGATCGCCGCTATCCCGGTCCGGCCCCTCCTTCCGGGTGATGCTTTCATCCGAACTCCTCCCATCTGCGGCCCAACGTCCTTGTGTTGAGCATCTGGGAGTCGTTCGTTCGCTCAAGCAAACCTGGATGGGTCGATCATCTAGGCATTTCCTACGAGAGGTCAGGACGACGCGATGATCACGGACCCCGTCGGCTGATCTGATCCACCCTCGGGCTCGAAAGTAACCGCAGCACCCTGGAACCCCTCTGGCGATCGATCAGACTCAAACAGAATCACGTCATCCGATGATCCGAATACTCCCGCGCTGACGGGCTCCGCATCTCCGAGGAACCACAACTGATAGACCTTGCCTTCAGGTGGGGTTGGAAGATCCGCGGCGACAAGGATCGAACCGGAGTCGGTCGCCAGAAGACGAGCCCGCCCGGCCTCTCCGGCCAGTTCGATCCCTTCTCCCTCGGCGACCAGACGAGCCAGAGCGTCACGTCCCGTGCGAGCGTCGTTGCGCGCGTCCACGAACAGGAACCCGAGGATCAGTGCGGCCGCCGAGGTCGCCGCCGCGACCCACCGGAGCCACGAACCTGACGAGCGCGGCGCAGGCGCGGCTGCCGCCACCGGACGCTCGTCGCGGATCTCCGCCATCACGAGATCGGCGAATCCCGGCGGCGGTTCTTCCTCGGGGGCGGTCGTGATGAGCCGATCGCTAACCTTGAGATAACCGTCTGCCTCAACCATGCACTGCTCGCACGTGATGATGTGATCTCTCACGGTTCGCTGCTCGCGCTCGTCTAAAGCGCCCAAGGCGTAGGCGGCGATCATCGAGCGGATCTCGTCGTGGTCCATCACGCCATCCCTTCCGGACGAACGAGTAGTTCTTTCAGTTTTCGCATCCCGTCCCTCATCCGCGTCTTGGCCGTCCCTTCGGGGATGCCGAGCTCCTGGGCAACCTCGCGGTAGGTACGGCCCCCGAAGTAGGCCAGCACGATCGCCTCTCGCTGTTCTGCCGAAAGCGTCTGGAGGGAGCGTCGGATGTCCTGAGCGTCGGCGAGGCCTTCGACGCCGCCTTCTCCTTCGCCTTCGGACTCGAAATCGGCCATCAGAGCATCCCGCGCACGCTTGTGCGCTTCCTCGCGGCGGACGAGGTCTACCGCCTTGTTGCGAGCCACGCCCATCAGGAACGATCTCAGGTTCCCTCTCTGCGGATCGAATGCCCCCGGGCGCCGCCACAGTGCAACGAAGACGTCCTGAGCGACCTCTTGGGCCAGGGTTGGTTCAGCCACGACGCGCCTCGCTATCCCGTACACGGCTCCTCCGTACACAGACATCACCTCACGCAGCGCCGCCTCGTCTCGGGCCATAAGGCCTTCCACCAGGTCGGCGTCGGGCGGCCGGCTCATGAGCAAGGATGGTATTGCCATTTCACGCAAGGTTCGCATCTCACCCCGCCGCCGGATTGGTCCTCCACCCCTCCCGAACCTGGGTAGCGTGCTCCGATGAACACCAGTGCAAGGAGCGAGGGGGCGTGATCCCAGATCGGCTCGAGCGCCGGCTCGGGACGAGGGACGCGGTGGTCATCGGACTCGCATCCATGCTGGGGGCCGGCATCTTCGCGGCCGTGGGGCCGGCGGCCGAGGCGGCCGGAGCCGCCCTCCTTTACGGCCTGCTGCTGGCGGGGGCCGTCGCCTTCTGCAATGCGATGTCATCGGCTTCGCTGGCGGCGGTCTACCCAGCCTCGGGCGGAACCTATGTCTACGGGCGCGAGCGCTTGGGGCGCTTCTGGGGGTACCTCGCCGGATGGGCGTTCGTAGTCGGAAAGCTCGCGAGCCTCGCGGCGATGGCGCTGACCTTCGGAACCTATGCCGCACCTGAGTTCGCCCGTCCCCTGGCGGTCACTGCAGTCGTGGTGCTCACCGCGGTCAACTACCGAGGAGTAACCAAGACCGCCCGGTTGGCGCGCGTGATCGTGACCCTCGTGCTTTGCGCCTTGGCCACGATCGTCATTGCGTCCCTGCTCGGTGGGCAGGCCGATCTCGACAACCTGGGGGGCGATCTGACCGATCCATCGGTTTCCGGGGTGCTTCGGTCTGCGGGTCTCTTGTTCTTCGCCTTCGCCGGGTACGCGCGGATCGCAACGATGGGCGAGGAGGTCCGCGATCCGAAGCGGACGATCCCCCGAGCGATCCCGATGGCGCTGGGGTTGACCATGGTCATCTACGTCCTGGTCGACGGGGCCGCTCTGCTGGCGATCGGACCCGATCGTGTGGCCGACTCGACGGCACCTCTCACGGATGCGGTTGCTGCGGGTGATCTGTCGTGGCTGGCTCCGGCGGCGCGCATCGGCGCCGCGATCGCCTCGCTCGGGGTCCTGTTGTCGCTGATCACAGGGGTGAGCCGCACCCTGTTCGCGATGGCGGGGAATCGGGAGCTGCCGGTTGCGCTGGCCGCCGTGCACCCTCGCTTCAAGGTCCCTTATCGAGCAGAACTCGTCGTTGGAGCGATCGTCGCGACCTTAGCGGTCACGACGGATCTGCGTTCGGTGATCGGCTTCAGCTCGTTCGCGGTTCTCTTCTACTACGCGATCGCCAACGCCTCGGCGTGGACGCTCGCCCGCGAGCAGCTCCTGTGGCCGCGTCTCTTCTCCGGCGCCGGCTTCGTCGGATGCCTGGCGCTCGCCCTATCCCTGCCGGTGGCCGCCGCGGGCGTCGGCGCCGGGGTTCTGGCCCTCGGAGCCCTGATCTACCTCGTGTGGCTGAAGGATGAGTAGGGGCCGGGAGATCAAGGCTCTCCTGTTCGATTTCGACGGAACCATCGTCGAGAGCGAGAGCCCCGCGTACCGATCGTGGCTGGAGGTATACGCCGAGCACGGGCACGAGCTCGAGATGTCGGTCTGGGCGAGCGCGCTGGGAACCCTCGGAGGGTTCGACGCGATCGCCCATCTCGAAGGCCTCATCGGTGCGGAACTACCGGACCGGGGTGACCTCGCTACCCGGCGAAGGCTCCGCAAGCGTCAACTCGTGGAAGCAGAGGGTTTCCGAGCAGGGGTCGAACGCTACCTCGAAGATGCTGAGGCACTCGGCTTGTTGGTGGCGATCGTTACCAGCGACAGCACCGATTGGATCGCCTGGAACCTCGGTCGACTGGGCCGCAGCGAGGGCTGGGCCTGCATCCACTGCGCCGACGGGGACCACGCCAAGGCGAAACCCGATCCGCACCTCTACCTGGCCGCACTCGCGAGTCTCGGCCTCGACGCCGATCAGGCGATCGCGATCGAGGACTCTCCGAACGGCGTTGCCGCT
>WHTI01000318.1 GCA_009377815.1 Actinomycetota bacterium | reverse complement strand
TGATCCCCCAGATCCGGCTTCGATGTGGCTCGCCGCCCGGCATGCCACGCGGTTCTCGAAGCGAGCCTACCCGTCACCTCAGGTATTCGCTTGGGAGCGCGCCCATCCTGCCGGAAGTGGCATTGTCCGCGCGTGGGGCCCAGACGTCTATAGGGTTCCCCGGTTGGGTCCGACACCACGATTCGACACCTGTACCTTGCTTAGCATCCGAGCCAGAAGGAAGATGCCCCGATGGATTTCAGAGACACACCCGAAGAGGCCGCATTCCGTACCGGGCTCCGCGAGTGGATCGCCGAGAATCTTCCCGAAGGATGGGCGGAGCGGAAGCACTCGGCCGGGCGCGAGGAGGTCGACATCTCGCGCGCGTGGAGCAAGAAGCTCTACGAAGGCGGGTATGCCGGGCTGACGTGGCCGAAGGAGTACGGAGGCGCCGGCGCTCCGTACACCTATCAGGCGATCTTCCTCGAGGAGACCGCGAGGGCCGAGACGCCCGAACATATCGGCGTCATCGGCCTCGGCATGGCCGGCCCCACGATCATCGTTCACGGGACCGAGGAGCAGAAGCAGAAGCACCTCTCCAAGATCCTCTCTGGTGAGGACGTCTGGTGTCAGGGATTCTCCGAGCCCGGCAGCGGTTCCGACCTCGCCTCGCTTCGGACCAAGGCGATCCGCGACGGCGACCAATTCGTAGTCTCGGGACAGAAGGTGTGGTCGTCGTTCGCTCACATCGCCGACTGGTGCATCCTCATGACCCGCACCGACACCGATGCCCCCAAGCACAAGGGCATCACCTACATGCTGGTCGACATGCACTCACCCGGTATCGAGGTGCGACCCCTGCGCCAGATCACCGGCGATCCCGAGTTCAACGAGATCTTCTTCAGCGACGTTCGTGTGCCGGCTGCCAACGTCCTCGGCGAGATCAACGGAGGTTGGGGCGTCGGCATGACGACCCTGATGCACGAGCGCGGCACTCTCGGCTTCGCCCTGACTGCGCGGCTCGAGATCCAGGTGCGCAAGCTGATGGCTTTGGCCAAAGAAACCAAGAGGAGCGGGTCGTCTCGACGAGACGCAGAACAAAACGGGGCTACTGCTGCCGACGACGCTCTCGTTCGGGATCGGATCGCGCAGCAGTGGATCGAGCTGCAGGCTCTCCGTTTCACGAACTACCGCGCCCTTACCGGTCTGATGAAGACCGGGGTCCCCGGGCCGGAGGGTTCGATCGCCAAGCTCCACTGGTCCGAGTCCAATCAGCGACTGACCAAATTGGCGCTCGAGATCCTCGGACCCCAGGCGCAGCTCGACGGCGACGATGGGATCTGGAACGGGTTCTGGCAGTACCACCAGCTCCGGTCGCGCGGCAACACGATCGAAGCCGGAACCTCCGAAGTGCTCCGCAACATCGTCGCCGAGCGCGTCCTCGGCCTCCCCAAGAGCCGATGACGCACGCGGAGGTAAGCATGCAGGCATACGGATGCGGGTCGTCTCGACGACCCGCCGAGCCGAAGGCGAGAAGTTAGATGGATTTTGCTTTCTCAGAGGAACAGGAGATGCTCCGGTCCGGGGCGCGGCAGTTCCTGACGAAGCGGTTCCCCCCCGAGCGCGTTGCCGAACTCGCGCAGTCCGAGGATGGTTGGGATCCGTCGTCCTGGAAAGAGATCGCCGAGCTCGGGTGGACCGGCCTTTCCGTATCCGAAGATGACGGCGGTGCGGGGATGGGATTCCTCGAGGAAGCGGTCATCTTCGAGGAGACCGGCTACGCGCTCTACCCGGGCCCCTATTTCTCGACGGTCGGTCTCGCGCTGCCGGCGCTGAACGGCGAAGTCCTCGCGAAGGTCGTG
>WHTI01000422.1 GCA_009377815.1 Actinomycetota bacterium | reverse complement strand
GGTGCAGGAGCGCGATGAGATGCTGCAATCCGGGATGGAGGAGGGCGCCAGAGAAACCATGGAACGGCTCGACGAGTATCTCGAGCAGCTGAAGACCAGTCGCGTGTCGTGAGCATGCAGCCGGGAAACCCGCTCCTCTGAATCCGAAAGCGTAGAACCAGGATGGAAGGCGAAAGTCATCGCCGCTGGGACGTGCGCGGCGACGACGTTCCCGCACGACGATGAGTTTCGGGCGCGTGATCGGTCACATACCTAGTTGGGTTCCCGAGCAGGGCGTAGAGAAAGGACGAGAGGATGCCGAACATCACCCCACATCTCTGGTTCGACAAGGAAGCCGAGGAGGCAGCCACCCTGTACTGCTCTGTGTTTCCGAAATCCCGGATCCTGGACAGGCGGCGCTTCGAGAACACGGGACCCCGCGGTAGTGAGACCGTCACGATCGTGACGTTCGAGCTCGCCGGCCAGCGAGTTATCGCGCTCAACGCGGGCCCGCAGTTCAAGTTCGACGAGGCCTTCTCGTTCTTCGTGGAGTGCGAGACCCAGGAAGAGGTCGACGACTACTGGGAGAAGCTCACCGCCGATGGCGGGGAGGAGGGACCTTGTGGATGGCTGAAGGACAAGTTCGGACTGTCCTGGCAGATCATCCCTAAGCTCCTGGGCGAGCTGCTGCAGGATGAGGACGAGGCCCGGGCGAACAGCGTGATGCAGGCGATGCTGCAGATGAAGAAGATCGACTGCGACGCCCTGCGCCAGGCCTACGAGCAGCCGGTCAGCGCCTAGGATGCGCCCCGTGGACTATCGACGGCGGTCTTCGATACAGGCGTGAGTCCCTTCACTCTTCTCCTAGCCACAACCGGTCGCGGCGTCGAACGAGGGGAGAAGACGGGCGCTGGATGGGGTACCGCGCGCCACCTCGCCGAGCTCGACGTTCGCTCGCTCGCCGTTTCAGCGGAGGGGGTGGCCCTCGCCGGAAGCCAGGGCGATGGCGTGTGGCGCTCGGACGACGCCGGGGTCTCCTGGCACGCGTCGGGCCTTTCCGGCCAGATAGTGAAGTCGCTGAGCTTCTGTGCCGCTGAGCCGAACGTGGTCTACGCCGGCACCAAACCTCCTCTGGTCTATCGCAGCGAAGATGCGGGCCGGACATGGCGCGAGCTGGAGTCGTTCCGCCGGATCCGCGGGAGGAGATTG
>WHTI01000180.1 GCA_009377815.1 Actinomycetota bacterium | reverse complement strand
TGAGTGAAGGCGTCTACGCCGGACTACTCGGCCCGACCTACGAGACGCCGGCAGAGGTTCGCATGCTCCGAACCCTGGGTGCCGACATGGTGGGGATGTCGACGGTGAACGAAGCGATCGCGGCGCGCTACCTGAAGACGAAGGTGCTGGGCATCTCGGTGGTGAGCAACCCGGCCGCCGGCCTCTCCCCCACGCCGCTATCCCACGAAGAGGTCTCCGCCGCGGGCAGACAAGCCGCCGCGCGTCTCGAGAGCCTGCTTCGCGGAATTCTCATAGAGCTTTAGCCAAGCCTCTGGCCTATTTCCACAAACGGCGCGACCTGAAAGCCCTTCCGCGCGTGTAATAGGGTGATGGACAAATCGAAGACGCGGGCTGGAATCGCAGGCCCTAGCGTCAGTGAGCATGTGAATTCAAAGCGGCTTGGAAAACAGCTCAGCGACCTTTACGCGATACATGCCCCGGCGGTGGTACGCCTGGCGTACCTCCTTACTGGCGAAGAGGAAGCCGCCAGAGACATCTGTCAGGAGGCCTTCGTTAGGGTTGGCGGCCGTCTCGGGGGACTGCGCGATCCCGAGAAGGTCCCTGCCTACTTGTTCAGGACGGTTGTCAATCTCAGCCGGGGTCATGGGCGGGCACTCAAGCGGGAACGCCGCCTCCTTGAGAAATTGCCGCGCTTCAACACGCAAGCAGCACCAGACACCGGGCGACACGACGAACTCATGCATGCGCTAATTACGCTGCCGCCCAGACAGCGTGCCGCAATCTTCCTTCGCTACTACTTAGACCTCCCGGAGGTCCAGGCAGCCGAGGTTCTCAACTCCTCAATGAGTGCATTGAAATCACTTGTGCACAGAGCGCTCAAGACGCTTCGCGACGAACTGAAGGAGGATACGGAATGACTAGAAACCGGCCGCACAAGAGTATTGAGAGCAGGCTAAGGGACGTTCTCGACACAATTGAACCGGGTCCTCTCGCTGACCACACTCTTCGCCGTGCTCAACGTCGCCACACAATCCGTCTCCTAAGTGCATCCGCTGGGGTAGGTCTACTCCTGGTTGCCGTCGCTTTTGTAGTCAATGGCGCGGTTTCCGGACGCTCGAACGGGGAAGTTGCGCCACCCGTGGCAACTTCTTCAGCGTCCACCCTGTTGTTCTCTTTCGCCGACAACCAAAGGCCTGTCTACTCCATGGAAATCGACCCTTCGAGAGGATCCGTTTGCTACTGGGCTGACATACGCGGAGCAACTTCCGCCCAACTCTTTCGTCTGGGAGAAGGCGGCGGTCGCCAATCCGTGATTACCCTCTTCAACGAATCCTCACAAGCGGAGCCACCAATCTGCGCTGACGGCCTCGACGAGACCCAGCTAGAAGCCATAATCGCTCAGCCAAATGACTACTACTTAGAGATCGGCAACGAGGACACCGGCGGATTCCTAAAGTCGCAGCTCTGGGCCGAAGGGGACGCGCCCGATCCGTCCGAGGGGTGTGATAACTCCGATTCGAGAAGTTACGGTGACCTTCCAATCGGGACCTGGCTTCGCGAATTGTTGTTGAGCGAAGGATCCCCGCAGGGCGATCCCTTGGAATCCTCAGACATTCAAGACGTAGGTTCTAGCCTGCAACTAAAAGGGAGCACGAGTGGTCCTCCGATGTGGATGTACGTTACCGCTCAAAACCCTGCCGACCTCAGCAAAGATGAGGGCATCAGGACTGAGCATGTCAGTGTTATCAGGGGCTTCGAAATCACCCATCTAACTGTCGCCAATGGTTCCTTTGACGGCTACAACGCATCCAACGGACAGTGGGAACTCTCAATCATCGCCTATGGGGGAGCCGAAGGCATTACTCCCAAACTGAGTAGTGACCAAACTCTGGATTGGTTCGATGCGGCCCTTGGGTACGCCGACACTAGCCCTCCCCCTTCTTGTGCATAGGAAATCGACATCCAACACCAGCGGCCAATCGGCTAGCGCCGGCAAGTAGGAAGGGATTATCAGGGATTGTTGGATTCGCCGTAGGAGTCGCGGATCGCTCCCGGTTCGATCTCGACCGAGTCTCCGGGGCCAAGGTCGGTCAGGGCCACCCAGCGATCGCCCGAGGGAAACGCGTTAACCCGATCGATCGAGCCGTCGGCACGCAAGACTGTGACCACCGCCCGAACGATCTCGCCCGTAAGGGCCCATGGGCGGAAGCTGCAGGTCGCGCAGAACGGAACCCCCACGACGTCGTCCTTCATCTCCATGGCAACGTAGGGGAACGCCGACTCGTAGGTCTCGGGATATGCGTGATCGATCGCGAACGACACCGATCCATCGGGAGCGACTTCGAGATCGCCAACCGTGATGCCGTTCCACGCCTCTACCTCGAACGGTTCGGACTCGAGACGATAGGACTCAGTCGCCGACCCGCCACGGATGTTCCCGGAGATCACGAACCGGTACGTTCCCGTCGGGGTCGAGCCGATCTTGCGGGGGAACGCGTCGAAGGCCTCGAACGCCGCAGTCCAGATCCACTCCTCGTTCCCCGCGTAGGTATCGAGGAAACCGTTAACGCCGGCTGGGAACTCGACCATCGTTTGGATCTCGCCGGTCTGATCGGCGAACGGACGCCACTTTCCACCCCGCAGGCGCTCGACGGTGACGACCGGGTTGTCGACCGCGTTGCTGCCGCCGCGCCACGAGACTGTGGCGGCATCGAACCGGCGGATCGGCAGTGGCTGCTCGACGATCGCTGCCGGACCGACGTCCCCGGGCAATGCCGCGAGCCAGGCGTCATACGCCGCGCTGGAAGCCTGGCCAAGAACCGTCGCTGCGGCCACCTGACGCGCCTCGTCGGCTTGCGCGGCCGCATCGTGAGGCTCCGGGGTGTAGGCCGGGCCCCCGTTCAGCTCGCCGGCCAGTTCTACGAGGTTGGACACCATGTAGTCGGCGGTGTGCGGCCCACAGCACGTCAACGCCTTGCGGTAGTGGTCGTAGGCCATGTACTCGCGATAGCTGACGGTGTAACCGTTGTAATCGCCCCCGTGCCCGACCCCGATCGGCAGGACGTAGCCCAGGTCGGTGGACAGCTCGTCGTGGGTGAAGTTGCCCCAGATAGCGCTCGGATCGGCCGGGTCGGTGTTGGCGGTCGCGACGTTTGCCGGATCGTTCCACCCGCGGGCGTCGTTGTGTATCTGCGCCACCATGCGGCGGTACTCGAGATCGCTGAACGTCAACGTCTTGGAGGCATCGTGTGGGTCGGCACAGGTCCAGTCCCCACCCGCTCCGTCGCTGCTGCAGCCGAGGCGCTCGGTCCAGTCGTAGCCGTCCCAGAGGTTGTCCTCGATGCGATCGAGGCGGCTCTCGAGGTTCAGGATCAGGTCGACCTGGGCCTCGCACGCGCAGGAGGCGAGCAGCACCTCACCGAGCTTGAAGACCTGAAGCTTGAGCCGGAGATTCTCCTCGACCGCGGTGAATGCCGGTGCGTCGTACTGGGCCGGAACCGGGAAGCCGTGCATCCGGAGGTTCTCGTAAACCATGTTGAGACGCTCGTCCTCGATCCCGCCGGAGCGGGCACAGTCGGGCAGGCCGCCGATCGGCACACCGGGATCGCCGCCGAGGGTGGTCTCGGTATTGCAGTTCGATACCGACGGATACGGATGACTCAAGGGAGCCGGCACGAACCGGGTCACCGCGGCGACGTCGAAGTCGGCCGAAAACGGCACCTGGGCCCTCGGCCTCGCAGCCTTCTTCCATCCGTCGATCACATCTTGAGCCAGAAGGAAAGCGCCGCGCTCGGCCTGGGCATGTCCGGCATGGCTCCAACGCTTGGGGATCCCGTCGGGAACCAGTTCGGGGCGTCCCGGCCCGGCTTCGGCGCTGCCCACGTCACCCTGGCCGAACACGAGCGGCGCGCCCGTGGCGCGCTCGACGAAGCGCTCGAGCGGAGCGACGAAATCCCCGGTGATTAGGTCATGGTCGTCGAGGCCCTCCGGATGCTGGCCCCAGTTGATCAGGGTGGCGATGGGATCGCCGGCGAGTGAGTCGAAACGGATGACGGGAAGGCCGAAGTCACCGAAGTCGTCGGGGTAACCAGCGGGCGTACCGTCGTCGGCGATCGTCTTGCGAGCGATCATGCCCTTGAAGATCTTGTGTTCGACGGTCGTCGCCGCCATCTTCGCGGGAACCATCGCCTCCTCGGCCGCGCTGATCGCGTCGGCCATCGCCCGCGCGTGATACTCAAATGCCCTCAGGTCGGCTACATCCTGGAAGATCCACACCCCCCAGGAAGGACTCGTGTAGTAGGGCGAGGAATGGTTGTGGGACGCCATCAACAGGATGTCCTCGTACGCCACTCCCGAGCCGCGGGCTTCGAGGATCTGCCCGACCCGCCGGGTGAGGTAGTCCTGCGCGAGATAGGAATCGGACTTCACGAACGCGGCGACATCACCTTCGGTGTCGCGCACGACGATCGCTCGATAGCTCAGCCGCGAGTGAACTCCGTAGCTGTCCTTCTGCGACAGCGAATGCTGATGGGGATCGATCCCATCACCGGTCAACAGGCCGGTTTGGTCCGGGCTTTTGGCCGAGTACTGACCGGCCCCCGCGCCGACATGCCACGATGCGTCGGCGGCGCCGTATCCGGCCATGATGGTCTCCGGAGCGTCCTGCGCCCGAGCCTCGTTGGTCGGAGCGACGGTCTGAAGCGAGCTCACCAGGAGGACCACGGTTAGGGACAGGACAACGAGGGGGCGCGGCATCTTCAGGCTCCTC
>WHTI01000266.1 GCA_009377815.1 Actinomycetota bacterium | reverse complement strand
GCATTCAATGCTGACAATGCCGCGCCCATCCTCGCCATCCTCACCGGGCTCGCCTTCAGGCCCTTGACAATCGTTCTCCGCACAGAAATCCGCGACTGCTGCGTCTACCTGGGTCTGCGTTGGCGACGGCGCATCGTCCCCCTCAGGCCCCTCCGGACCGGTATCCCCCTGTGGCCCCTGCTCCCCCATTGGCCCAACAGGACCTTGTTCACCGGACGGCCCTTGTTCTCCCGGTTCTCCTTGGGGTCCTTGTTCACCCGGAATGCCCTGTGGCCCTTGCTCGCCCTGGCCTCCCTGGGGCCCAGTCTCTCCCGTAGCCCCAGATACACCCCGCGGCCCCGCATCGCCAGCGCAGCCGTTGCGCGCGGCACAATAGCGGCTGACCGCCGCCTGTATCTCAGCCTCAGTTGGCGGTCGCCCTGGCTGCGGTGGATTGATCGCGAAATAAGCCAGCACAGCAGACCTTACCTGTGCCTCACTTGGCGGCGGACCCTGTGGCCCAATCGGCCCGACCCGCCCACGTTCACCAGGCGGCCCCGGAACTGGCATCACTTCTATTTGTGATTCCACCACGGGGTTACCGCCCAACTCTCTGACTTGCTGCGCCAAGGTATCGACGGTCTCACCGAGAGCCGTGTTTACTGCAATACTCTCGTCTAACCGGCTATTAAGCTCAGCAGCCGTTCGCTGCGTACACCATGCACCTATGAGGATGAGCAAGATGATGCTGCCTACCATCACTGTTAACCAACGGTTCGTGTCTCGGATCATTTTGTCATGCCTATCGCCGTCTCAAGTCCTCAAGGCTTTTGCTGATTGCATCCAAGTGGCGGTCGACGCTGGCCACCAAACGACGTATCTCCTCCAAGCTGCGTGCATGATCACGGGCAGCGCGTAATTCTTCTCGGAGAGCATCTACGGCAGGCTTCGCCCAAAGCGCCCCAATAATTATGGCCACCAGCACAATCCCCAAAATGCCGTACTGCAATAAGCCAAGTAAATCGTCTGATGGTGATGTTTGCAGTACCCACACTTTGTCCTTCGCCCTAGGCGCCAGGGTCCTCAGGCGTGTAGCCCTGCATCGCCAAGAACGTAGCCAAGAAGCGCCCACCGGCTGCCAGGAGGCCTACAGCAAGGCTGCGGCCCCATAGGGACGGATCAGCGAGCAACGCCTCAGACTGGATCAGGGCAGCCGCTAGCTCGACGCCAAGGGCCGCCGCCAAACCAATACCAAACGTTATTAAGTCCTGCCGTGAGAGCGTCATCTAGTTGACCCAGCCGAAGGAGCGGTAAGCGCCGTCCTGCACAGAGCCGCGAGTGACAACGATGTCGGCGCCGCCGATCCTCAGGATGTAGATGGACTGCCGCTCGTCGAGCACAGACGCAAGCCGCACCTTCTCGGCCTCATAGATGGCTACGCCCGGATCGAAGGCGTCTGTCCCGCTGGCCGCGTTCATCGCCTCGAACATCGTGATGAAGCAGTCAGCCTTCGCAGCTGCGGCCATGATCTGCGGTGTGTAGTCAACAAGGTGGAAGCCCTTGTCGCCGGTAGGCGTTAGAGATGGCCCAACGCCGCCATGCGCGTCGGCGCATTCGTAGCCCGCCATGACAATGGCCTCGCCGTCAGGGACATGAACACCGCCAAAGCTGTCGGCTGAAGCCGTGCCAAAGCCGAGCGCCAGGACTGCTGCTGATACTGCCGCGATTAGCTTGTTCATGATTGGCTCCTCTTCAAACTACAGTTCTACTGAATGGATTATACGCCTTTACTCATTAGCTTGCTGCCCCGCTCCCGCGCACTTCTGAAAAGGCTATGACCACGGCGCTAGGTCTACCGCTGGGGTCAACAAAATCTGTAGGTGGCAGCCGGAAACCTGAGGGATCGACGTTGACATTCTGCCAGCCTATCGCGTCCATCTTGACGGGCACGTTAGCGATGCGTCCGAAGGATAACGGCTGAGTTACCTTCCCATCGATCAACGTCTTAGCCGTATCGAGGAAGCCTAGCAAATCGCTATGCAGCTCCAAGTCCTGCTGGCGTGTCACATAGAAGAGGAAGCTCCGCAGCCGCGGCCACTGATGAGTTGCAGTCACTTGCACCGGCAGTCCGTTAGGCGTCTTTGCCGTGCCGGACTGATGCGAAAGGCTCAGCCTTACCAGCAGGCTCTTGTAAGCCGTACCAGCGCTGGCCACGTCGAACTCTTCGAGGTGGGTATCGAACTCGTTAGAGAGGCCAGGCGGGAAAGTAACGCCACCATCTATTGAAAGTGAAGCTGTCACGGTGCCGAAGTCAGAGAGGTCAGCACTGACCTCCGTCCCCAAGAACTCGATTACGTTGACAGACTTGTTTAGCTCTTCAGCCCCTACAGCCAGCCTTACGCCCTCAAGGAAGAGCGGCGTATCCTCGACGCCCGTATCGAAGGCCATGCTCTTGACCTGGCTCGTGTTCTCGATGCGAGGATCTGAGCTCAGGTCCTCAGGCACGAACTGCCGCGCTACGGCTGAATCTAGGCTGTTGGGGAACACGGTGTC
>WHTI01000435.1 GCA_009377815.1 Actinomycetota bacterium | reverse complement strand
TGGTGCGCGTCGGATCGGTGGCCCGTGTCGGGTCGGTGGCAGGTGGCGGGGGTGGCGGCGGAGCGCTGAAGCGCTTCATGCACTGACCACACCACTCTGCGGTTGCGGGATTGAGGCCCCCACAGTTCTGGCACCTCATCGTCGCGTTCATCTAGTTCGGTCTCCCATCGCCCGTGAGCAATCATCCTCCACACCATGTCACCGAGCGCGGTTTAGAGAGCGGCTCTCTATCTAGGAATCGGAGCGGAGCCGGACCTTCTTGAGCCGGAGGCGTTCAGTACGAGTGTTCGGGGCCTGGATAGACGCCCTCCGCGACCTCCGTGGCATAGGCCCCCGCGGCGGCGCGGATCTCGTCGCCGAGGTTCGCATAGCGCTTCACGAAGCGAGGCAGTTTCCCCGGGGTGATCCCGAGGAAGTCGTGGAATACCAGAACCTGGCCGTCGCAGTGAGGTCCGGCGCCGATCCCGATCGTCGGGATCTCGAGGCTGTTGGTGACCTCCTCCCCCACATCTGAGGGGATCGCTTCGAGGACGATGGCGAAGGCCCCGGCCGCTTCCAGTGACTTCGCATCCTTCACGATCTGGTGGGCTTGTTCGTCGGCCCGGCCCTGCACCCGGTAGCCCCCGAACTGGTGCACCGATTGGGGGGTCAAGCCGAGGTGGCCCATGACCGGGATCCCCGCATCGGTCAGGCGAGAGACCAGCTCCAACACCCGGCCCCCGCCTTCGAGCTTGACGCAGTTGGCCCCGGCCTCCTTGAGGAAGCGGCCCGCGTTATGGATCCCCTCTTCGAGCGAGCCCTGATAGCTCATGAACGGCATGTCGCCGACCACGAACGCATCCTTTGCCCCGCGCCGGACCGCACGGGTGTGGTGGAGCATCTCGTCCACCGTCACGGGAAGGGTCGAGTCGTGACCCAGAACCACCATCGCAAGCGTGTCTCCCACCAGCAACAGTGGGATACCCGCCTCGTCGAGCAGGCGCGCCGAGAGCGCGTCGTAGCAGGTGAGCATCGCGAAGCGCTCTTTGCGCTCCTTGAACGCGCGGATGTCGCGCACAGTGATCGGCATCGGTCGCCTCCATCTCAGGTAGACGCTGTTGGCTTCTATGTTACTGCGTACTCGCTCTATTTCCT
>WHTI01000010.1 GCA_009377815.1 Actinomycetota bacterium | reverse complement strand
GACGTGCCGCATCTTCGTGAACCCGCCTTCGTAGAGGAGGTCGACGATCAGCTTCAACTCGTGCAGGCATTCGAAGTAGGCGATCTCGGGCTGGTAGCCGGCCTCGACCAAGGTTTCGAAGCCGGCCTGGATAAGTCGAGAAGTCCCACCACAGAGGACCGCCTGTTCGCCGAAGAGGTCCGTCTCGGTCTCCTCGGCAAAGGTCGTTTCGATAACCCCGGCTCGTGTGCAACCGAGCGCCTGCGCGTAAGCGAGGGCGGTTTCCGTCGCGTTGCCGGTCGCGTCCTGGTGCACGGCGAGCAACGCGGGAGTGCCGCTTCCCTCCTCGAAGGTACGCCGCACGAGAAGCCCGGGCGCCTTCGGGGCGATCATGATGACGTCGTTCTCTTTCGGGGCATTGATCTGCCCGAAGTGAACGTTGAAACCGTGGGCGAAGAGCAACGCCGCGCCCGGCTTGAGGTTCGGCTCGACCGACTCGCGGTAGACGTCGGCGGCGTTCTGGTCGGGAACCAGCATCGCGACCAGATCGGCATCCGAGCACGCCTCATTGACCGTCGCGACGCTCATGCCGTCTTCCTCCGCGACCTTCCACGACGAGGAGTCCTTGCGGAGACCGACCGTCACGTCCAGGCCCGAGTCCTTCATGTTCAGTGCGTGGGCGCGACCCTGCGCGCCGTAACCGATAACCGCGACGCGCTTGTTCTTCAGCGCCTCGGTCGCGTCCTTCTCGTAGAACATCTTTGCCGGCATGGAGGTTCTCTCCTTCTTTCCTAGGCGGACAGGTTGTCGATCGAAACCGGACGGAGCTTCGGCGCCTTGAGGCCCTGGCCGCCGCGCCCGAGGGCAACGGTGCCGGTGCGGGCCATCTCGACGATCTCGTAGGGACGGAGGAGTTCCTCGAGGGCCGCCACTTTGTCGGGCGTGCCCGTGGCCTCGACCGTCAGCGCGGTGGCGTCGACATCGACGACCTTGGCGCGGAAGATCTCGACGATCTCGAGCACCTCGGCGCGCCGGCCGGCATCCACGCCCACCTTGATCAGGGCGAGTTCGCGCTCGACCGAGCCGTCGTGAGGCAATTCAGCGATCCGAAGGACGCTCACCAGTTTGTGGAGCTGTTTGGTGACCTGCTCGAGCGGCTTCCCGTCGACCGAAACCACGATCGTCATGCGCGAGATCATCGGATCCTCGGTCTTGCCGACCGCGAGCGAGTCGATGTTGAACCCCCGCCGCGCGAACAGCCCGGAGATCCGAGCGAGTGCGCCGGGACGGTTCTCGACCAGGACGGAGATCGTGTGGGTCGTGATCTCGCTCATGCTCCCTCTCCCTCAAGAGAGGTGGCCGATTCGAAGCCACGGTGGACCTGCGTCTCGCCAACCGGGCCGAGGATCAGGTCGTCGTTGGAGGCACCGGCCGGCACCATCGGGAAACACATCTCCTCGGCGTCGGTCCGGAAGTCGATGACGCACGGACGGTCGTCGACCGACATCGCCTTATCGAGCGTCGTTTCGACCTCGGAGGGGTCAGACGCACGGAAGCCGACGCCACCGTAGGCCTCGACCAGCTTCACGTAGTCGGGAACCTGCGGCAGATGCACCTCGGAGAGGCGCTTGTCGTAGAAGAGCTCCTGCCACTGCTTGACCATCCCGAGGTGGCTGTTGTTCAGGATGCAGACGGTGAACGGGATCTTCTCGATCGTCGCGGTCGCCAGCTCCTGAGCGGTCATCTGGAAGCAACCGTCACCATCGATCGCGACGACCCGATCCTCGGGACGACCGACCTTGGCCCCCAGTGCGGCGGGAACCGCGTAGCCCATGGTCCCCAGACCACCGGAGGTGACGAACGAGTACGGCTTGTTGACCGGCATGATCTGCGACGCCCACATCTGGTGCTGGCCGACGCCGGTCACGACGATCGCGTCGCCTCCGGTCATCCGGCCGAGCTGATCGACGACGAACTGCGGCTTGATCGGACCGTCCTCGACCTGGGTGTAGGAGATCGGGTACTCCCGGCTCCATGCGCGTGTCTCAGCCATCCATGGAGAGAAGTCGACGCGTCCCTGGCTCGCGTTGCCGTGGAGAACAACCTTGGTGAGTTCGACGATCGTGTCCTTGGCATCGCCGACGATGGGAACGTCGACCGCCCGGTTCTTTCCGATCTCGGCCGGATCGACGTCGGCGTGGATGATCTTCGCATCGGGAGCGAAGCTCGCCAAGTTGCCGGTCACGCGGTCGTCGAAGCGGGCGCACATCGTTATGAGAAGGTCTGACCGTTGCATCGCGTTCACCGCGGCGTAGTTGCCATGCATCCCCGGCATCCCCAGACACAGTGGGTGGTCGTCGGGGAACGCGCCACGCGCCATCAGCGTGGTGACGACCGGTGCGCCGATCGCCTCCGCCAGCGCGATCAGCTCCTCGGCCGCTCGGGCCTTGAGGACCCCACCACCGACGTAGAGCACGGGACGCTCGGCGCGACGGATCAGATCCGCGGCCGATTTGATCTGCTTGCGGTTGGGCTTCAACGTCGGCCGGTAGCCGGGGAGGTTGATCGTCTCCGGCCACGCGAACGAGGTCTCGGCCTGCAACACGTCCTTGGGGATGTCGACGAGCACGGGGCCCGGACGGCCGGTCGACGCGATGTGGAACGCCTCGGCGATCGCCTCGGGGATCTCTTCGGCCTCCATCACCTTGTAGTTGTGCTTGGTGATGGGCAGCGTGATCCCGGTGATGTCGGCCTCCTGGAACGCGTCCATGCCGATCACGGGCCGTGGCACCTGGCCGGTGATCGCGACCAGCGGAACGGAGTCCATGTAGGCGTCCGCGATCGGGGTTACGAGGTTTGTCGCGCCGGGTCCGGACGTCGCCATGCAAACGCCGGGCCTGCCGGTCACGTGCGCGTAGCCGGAGGCGGCGTGACCGGCTCCCTGCTCGTGGCGCATGAGAACGTGACGGATCGGAGATTCGAGGAGTGGGTCGTACGCAGGGAGGATCGCTCCACCCGGGATACCGAACACCACATCGACGCCGGCGGCTTCGAGTGACTTGATCAGCGAGCTCGCACCATTCATCAGCGTCGCGTCCTTCTCTTCTGGATCCTGACCAACTTCATGTCTTCTCTCCTTCTTCTTCCTGGATCGCGGCTAACGGTGAGCCGCTGCGCGGTCCTCGCGCCGGACCTTGTACTTGTAGGCCGCCAGACGGAACGCGGCGTGCTCAAAGGAACGAGGTGAATCGTCCCGGCGGTGCATCGCCATCTCCGCGGATTCGACCGGACCCGCCATGAACGAATCCTCGGCCGAGAAATACCGGGCGAACCAGTCCCGCTCGCCGTCGTCGTCCATGTCCAGCGCGACCTGCCCCGGGGCCTGCCACTCCGCGGTTCCGACGTAGTCGCCGTTCTCGTTGTGGAACTTCATCATGTTTCCTCCTCTTGTTCTGCGGGTTTTGCTCTTCTTCGTTGATCGCTCTAGGTATCTCGGTTCTTGCGGCTCTGCGTGTGAGGGCACCACCTCTCGGATCTCGGGGAACGAAAAAACCCCCCGGGGACCGGAGGGTTCAGGCGCACGCTCACCGACCAGGGGTCGGGAGGGCGCGCCTAGGTAATAAGTACGAGGACGTTGCGGAAGCTGCTGATCGTCGCCTGTGTGCTGCTGTAGTTCGCCATGTCGATCTCTTCCATCTCGGCTTGCGAACCCCGGCGACGCTGCAGGGGCGTGGTGAAGGGGCAGTATCGACCAGATACTCGTACCAGTCAACCCGCTTCGCAGCATCAAGCTCCTCAGCAAATCAACCGATATGGTGAGACTTAGGGCACTTCGGGACAAGTAACCGCCGGTTAGAACAGGAGAAGATCGGGTTGGCGCGAACGAGGTGGTTGGTCCTCGCCTCCATGATCCTCGTGGTGGCTGCGCTGGCCCTCAGCCCCGCGAATGGAACCGTGGTTGGATTCAGCGCCGCGTTCGTGCCTGCGTACCTCGCCGCGATCTTCCTGATCGAGCTGATGACCGCATACCTCCTGTGGCAGCAGTTCCAGGCTCAGGGCGAGATCCGCATGTTCGGACTCAGCCTTACCTACCTGTCCACGGCCCTTCTTCTGATCCCCAGCGCGCTGGTCCACCCCTACGCCGTGGACGGGGGCGGCATCCTCAACGGCAACGCGTCGTCATCCTCGTGGCTCTGGGTCGCGTGGCACGTTCTCTTTCCCCTCGGCCTGGCGTTGTCCCTCGCTCCTTGGTCGCCCCGGGTCGTCGGCTACGTGAGGGACAACCGCAAAGCAGTAGGTCGATGGGCACTTGGTGCTGTGGTCGTTGGGGTGGGGGGACTGGGCTTCGTCTTCACACGCGGCTCCGGGGGGGTCCCTTTCGTCGGAGGGATGCTCGATTACCGCCGCATGACGGGGACTTTCGGACCGTGGGTGTTGCTCGTGTGTGCCGTTTCGTTGGTCATAGTGGCCGTGAGGAGTCACTCGAACCACGCCCTAGAGCGCTGGATCCTGGTGTCCGCCGTTGCCCTTACGGGCGACACCCTCCTGACCGTCGCCGCCGGCGACAGATTGACGCTCGGGTGGTACGCAGGTCGCGCCCTGGCGCTCACCGCGACCGGGGCTGTCCTGGTCGGACTGACTCGTGAGGTTGGCCGGATGTACCGCGAGGCCCTGATCTCGATCGACATGCTGAAGGAACAGAACGAAAGGGATGCTCTTACCGGCGTCTATTCGCGCAGGGCGATCCTCGACCGAGCCGATTCGCTCATGCACAACCCTCACGGACTCTCGATGGCGGTTCTGGATCTCGATCATTTCAAGTCGATCAACGATACCTACGGCCACCCGGTCGGAGACGAGGTCCTCGTATGGGTCGCCTGGCCGTATGACGAGTTGCCTGCGGGCGGCCGATGCGGTCGGCCGACTCGGTGGTGAGGAGTTCGTCATCCTGTTTCCAGGCGCGGATACTCAGGCGGCGGCGGGGGCAGGGGAACGGATCCGTCGGGCGCTGGCCGACAGCACGATCGCAACAGCAGGTGGGCACGTCCGCATCACCGCGAGCCTTGGGATCGCGACAAGGACGGCGGAGGACGGAACTCCTACGAGCGTCCTCGGTCGTGCGGATGAGGCCCTCTACACAGCCAAAGCAGCGGGACGCAATCGGGTCAAAACGTCGGGCGAAGTCGCGCTGGTCGAATCCTGAACCTTCCCCACCACAGACATCGGGAACGACCTTCTTCCGATCCGATCAGCCCAAGCCGGATTAGGTTGTGTGAGTGGATGCAACCGAGTGGGATGCCCGCTACGCAGAGACCGAGCTGGCGTGGGGAGTCGAGCCCAACCGCTTCCTGGCCCCCGAGGTCGACGGTCTCGAACCCGGCAGGGCGCTCGACCTTGCGGCGGGCGAGGGTCGGAACGCCCTCTGGCTCGCCGAGCAAGGCTGGACCGTCACCGCGGTGGATTTCTCCAGTGTCGGCATCGACAAGGCCCGGCGCAT
Organism: Actinomycetota bacterium; assembly: GCA_009377815.1. GTDB lineage: Bacteria > Actinomycetota > CADDZG01 > CADDZG01 > WHSQ01 > WHTI01. Next base: position 44,144 of record WHTI01000010.1, on the reverse strand, counting down.
CGCGGCGGAACGGAAGGTCGACGTCACCTGGATCGTCCACGATGTCGTCACGTTCGAGGTGGAACCCGGGGCCTTCGATCTCGTCATCGTCTTCTACCTCCATATCGCCCCCATCGACATGAAGGCGGTACTCGCTCACGCGACCGAAGCCCTGAACCAGGGCGGGACCTTGCTCATCGTCGGACACGATCGCGCCAACCTCGCGTCCGGCGTCGGCGGTCCCCAGGACCCGGCGATCCTTCACGACACCGAGGAGATCACAGCGGAACTCGGGGCCCTCGTGATCGAGAAGGCACAGAGGGTCACCCGTCCGGTAGAAGGTTCCGAGCGAGACGCGATCGACACCCTGGTGAAGGCGGTCAAACCCTAGGCACGACTCAGCGGCGAGCGCTGAGGACCTGTTCCATCACCTTGCGGGCGACCACTCTGTCGGCGTGCCGGCAGGAGATCCCTCTCTGGACGCCACCGCCATCTTCGTCATCGATGACGTCTTCGCGATACTCCGCGGTGACCCCCCTCCGCTCGAGCGCGGCCACGACGGCCGCACCAAGATCTGCATCAAGCTCATCCGAGCCGAGAACGGCGATCAGGTTGCCCTCACGGTGGCGGTCGAGCACAAGCAGGGTCCCCCAAACGGACAGGACCCCCATAGGGAGGGCACCGGGAAGGCCCAGCGGGGTCAGCCACGCAACGACCGCACCAACCAGGAGCCCAAGCCCGAATAGCGCGAGCCATCCACGGAGATTCAGCTGAACCGAACGGAACCCACCCCGGAACATATGAGAAGTATGAACAATCCGCGACGATCAAGTCCCTTCCCGAGTGATCCGCGCGAGCAGTAAGGTCCGGACATGAGCGATCCGTACAACATCCCCAGCGACCCGTCCAAGCGTAAGAGCGCGGTCCTGACCGACGGTGCCGATCGAGCACCGGGGCGGGCGATGCTGAAAGCCGTCGGTTACACGGACGACGATCTTGCGAAGCCCCTGATCGGCGTGGCCACGACCTGGATCGAGACGATGCCGTGCAACCTCAACCAGCGCGAACTCGCGGTCAAGGTCAAGCAAGGTATCCGTGCCGCGGGTGGAACACCGGTTGAGTTCAACACGATTTCGGTCTCCGACGGTGTGTCGATGGGGACCGAGGGGATGCGAGCCTCGCTCGTGAGCCGTGAGGTGATCGCCGACTCGATCGAGCTCGTGACGCGCGGTCATCTTTTCGATGGACTCGTGTGCCTCGTCGGCTGTGACAAGACGATCCCCGCGGCGATCATGGCGCTGTGCCGATTGGATCTCCCGGGACTCGTCCTGTACAACGGATCCATCGCTCCGGGCCGCTGGCGGAACCGAGACGTGACCGTCCAGGACGTCTTCGAAGCGGTTGGCCAGCACGCCGCGGGAACGTTGTCGGCCGAGGACCTCCACGACCTCGAGGACAAGGCGTGCCCCGGTGCCGGCGCGTGTGGCGGCCAGTTCACCGCCAACACGATGGCGATGGCGGCCGACTTCCTCGGCATCAGTCCTCCGGTTCTCTCCGGCATCCCCGCAACCGACGGCGCCAAGCCCGCCGCGGCCGAGGAGGCCGGGAAGATGGCGGTCGAGATGGTCAAAGCCGACCGCCGCACATCTTCGATCGTCACCAAGGACGCCATCGAGAACGCGATCGCCTCGGTCGCCGCATCGGGCGGATCGACCAACGGAGTCCTGCACCTGCTCGCGATCGCGCGGGAGATGGGCATCGAGCTCTCGATCGACGATTTCGGAGCCATCGCAGATCGCACGCCGACCGTCGCCGACCTCAAGCCCGGCGGCCGCTACGTCGCCACGGACCTGCATCGTGCCGGTGGCTCGGCTCTCGTGATGCGCGAGCTGAAGAAGGCGGGTCTCCTCCACGCCGATGCATTGACGGTCGATGGCCGCACGATCGGCGAGGTCGCCGACGCGGTCAAGGAGACCGAGGGTCAGGACGTCGTGCTCCCGATCGAAGCGCCGCTGAAGCCGACCGGAGGTCTCGCGATCCTGCGCGGGAACCTCTCCCCCGAAGGATGCGTGGTGAAGCTCTCCGGTCACGAGCGCAAGTTCCACCGCGGTCCGGCGCGGGTCTTCGATTCCGAAGAAGCGTGCTTCGAGGCGGTCCAGAAGCAGACCCTGAATGAGGACGACGTCATCGTGATCCGCTACGAGGGACCGTCCGGCGGCCCGGGGATGCGCGAGATGCTCGGTGTGACAGCCGCCATCGTCGGCCAGGGCCTCGGAGACAAGGTCGCCTTGATCACCGACGGACGCTTCTCGGGCGCAACCCATGGACTGATGGTCGGACACATCGCTCCCGAGGCCGCGCGCGGGGGTCCGATCGCGGCACTGAAAAATGGAGACGTGATCGAGATCGACGTCGACGCTCGCGAGCTCAGGGTCGTTTTGGAGGACGACGAGATCGCCAAGCGCCTCGCCGACTGGAACGCGCCCTCCCCTCGCTACGCGACCGGAGTCTTCGCGAAATACGCCGCCTCGGTGTCGTCCGCGTCCGAAGGAGCGATCACCTCCCCAACCGAACGCTGAGATTACGTCCGCCGGGTCGGGGACTCGATGCCAAGCAGGCACCCGCGGATCCAGAAGCCGTTCGTCTCGACGAACGGCAGAACCTAGCGGTCGGCGTCGCCTAGGGGTGGGTGGAGTTCGGGGTGAATGCGTTGCAGCCACTCTTGTTCGGCCTTGCCGAGTTCGGTTTGTGATGGCTCGCCGAACCATAGTTCGCGCATGATCGCCTGCCAGTTCGCGGTTGCCTCGAGACGACCGATGATCGAACCCAATCCGAACGACATGCGATTGAACGTCACCATGACCGCGGGGATGCCCACCTTGCGCAGGGCCTTGAATGCCTCGGAGCGCGGATCGAATCCCGCCTGACCGATCTTGCCGACCAGCGGAGGGTCGACGCGGAACGGTGCGTCCACCAGGATCGGCGCGTTGAGCGCTTTCATGTGCTCCCATACCGCTTCGACCTCCGGCGTGCGAGGCGTGAGTATCCCGAGACCCTCGAGTGCGGCGCGACCGCGCTCCTTGTCGTCGTGGATGAGGGCCTGCGCGGTTTCGAGCAGCAACTTGAGCGTCCCCGGGTCCACCGCCCTCACCAGACCGAAGTCGAGGAAGGCGACCTTCCCGTCGTCCATCAGTAGGTAATTGCCGGGGTGCGGATCGGCGGAGAACAGCAGGAAACGGTTGAGGCTCCCGTAGAAGAAGCGGAATAGCTTCTCGGCCAAGGCGTCCTTGTCGGCCTGCTCCCAGTTCATCGAATCCATGAACGGAGAACCGACGACGAACTCCTGGGTGATCACGCGCGTCTTGCAGAACTCCGGGAACACCTTGGGGACGAACGCGAACGGATGGCCGTCGAACATCTCCGCGAACCTGGCCTGGTTGCTGGCTTCCCTCCGGTAGTCGAGCTCCTCGAGCACGCGCTCCTTGACCTCGGTGGCGATCTCCTTCGGGTCGAGGTTGGGGGCGATGGCCACCGCCAGTTTCGTCATCGCCGAGACGTTCTTGATGTCGGCCCGCACGGCATCGTCCACCCCCGGGTACTGCACCTTGACCGCAACCGCCTCGCCCGAATGAAGGACGGCACGATGCACCTGACCGATCGACGCCGCCGCGATCGGCTCGTCGGTGAATTCGGCGAACAGCTCGTCGGGTCCCTTGCCGAACTCCTCCTCGATCACCATGCGTGATGCGGCCGGATCCATCGGTGGCGCCGAGTTCTGGAGCATCGTCAGAGCGTCCCGGTAGGTCGCCAGGTACTCCCCCTCGGCGGCGAACTCGTAGAAGGACGCAAGCTGACCCAGCTTCATCGCGGCGCCCTTCATCTCGCCCAGCATCTGGACCAGTTGCTGGGCGGTCTGTTTGTGGAAGCCGTCGAGGAACTCCTGGGCCCGCTGCGGCTGGGCGAACGACTTGGCTCGGGTACCGACGAAACGGGCGGCCGACTTCCCCGTCTGCCCCGCCAGGCGAGACCCGCGTTGCAACCACCCGGTGGGGATCACTTTCTGATCCCGCGAGGCTCGTTTCGGGGCATCGTCCTTATCGTCGGGCATGCCGGCACCCTACCCAAGGGCTCCGCCTACCCATCCGGGGCCCAAGACGCCCGTTCTGCTACGCTTTCCCGAACGACGCAAGGGGTGTAGGCGATGGATAAGCACCTAACGGAGCCGTTCCAGCCTTACGAAGGCACCACCACCGACGACGCCTTCGATTACGGCTACGACGAACCGGAACCCCGCAAGCCGGGGGGAGACATCCTTTGGGGCCGGGTCGCGGTCCTCGGTGCCGTCGTCCTCTTCGCCTTCCTTATCGGGCGCTCCACCGCCGGCGGCGGCGTGTCGACCAAGCAGTTCGAAGAGGCCCGGGCGGCCACTATCGATGCCAACGAGCGGATCGACGAGCTCGAGGCGGAGGTCGTCGCTCTCGAGACACAACTCAATGCCGAGGAGAACCCCGGTACCGGCAACCAGGGGGACGGGAACAACAACTCAGGCGACGGAGAGAACGAAGGCGACGCCACCTCCGAGATGGAGACGTATGTGGTTGCGTCCGGAGACACACTTCAAACCATCGCGGAACAGTTCTACGGTGACGCCTCGCTCGACGATTTTCTCGCCGAGCACAACGGCATCTCCGACCCCACCACTCTGCAGGTCGGTCAGAAGCTCGAGATCCCGCCGAAGCCGGAGTAGCCCCGGTTAGGGTCGCCCGGACAGGGGAATGCTCGCTCCGTTGATCCACCAACTGGGAGGACCTCGAACATGCTCGAACTTGCCGCCGTGCTCGCCGCCCGAGGCGACATCGACTTCCATCTGACCCTGCGGGGCGTGCTCACGCTCGGCGCCGGCATCTTGATCCTCGCGGTTCCGAAGGCGCTCAACTACATCGTCGCCGTCTACCTGATCCTCTTGGGTCTCGGCATCCTCTTCGACGTCAAGGGGTTCTGACCGTTTGCGGGACGCCGGCATCGGGTAACCCTAGCTAGCAGCCGCGGAACAGAAGCAAGCGGCCTACCGGGCTCCTTCGGGGGCCAGAGCTAGTTGAATATGGAGGTTCTTCCCGTGGACACCATGGAGAAGGTCAAGAATCGCGCCCTTGAGATCGGCGTCTACCTGCCGCTCGGGGCCTACTCGAAGATCAAGGAGAGCGTCACCGACATCGACGCCGAGGGCCTGAAGAAGAGGTATCAGGATTTCGTCGATCGCGGTGAGAACCGAGTCCGCCCGAACAAGATTCGTAAGCGAGTCGGCGCGGTTGCGGCCCAGGTTGCCCCGAAGATGCCGCGGGTGGCGGCTCCCGCGGACGCCAAGGGCCTGCCGATCAGCGGTTACGAGCAACTGACCGTGGGAGAGATCCGCGCCCGCCTCAACGGACTCACGCAGACCGATCTCGCCAAGGTGTACAAGTACGAGCGCGCCAACCAGAACCGCTCGACCGTGCTCGAAACGATCGAGTCGAAGTTCATCGAGCTCCCGATGCCGACCTACGACGCGCTCACCGTCGATGAGATCGGTGCTCGCCTCGACGGCCTCACCGAGAAGGAACTCAGCGCACTCCGACGCTACGAAGCGGACACCAAGGCCCGGGCCACGATCCTCGAGCGCATGGACGCGAAGCTCGCCTAAAGGATCGGTCAGGGGCGCTGGCAGCGGGGGCAGAAGGTCGTGCCCCGGCCCCCGAGGACGTACTTCTTCATCGCGGTGCCGCAGCGGGGGCACGGTTTCCCTTCCTGGCCGTAGGCCACCAAGAACGAAGCGTTCCTCCCGGACTCGCCGTTGACCATCCGGTAATCGCGGAAGGTGGTTCCCTCGCGCTCGATCGCATCGGCGAGGACGGTGCGGATCGCGTCGTGGAGCAGGATCGCACGCGCTCGTCCCACGCGCCGCGACGACGGATGGATGCGAGCGCTCCACAAAGCCTCGTCGGCGTAGATATTGCCGACGCCCGCCACCGGTTTCTGCGACAACAGGAAGGGCTTGATCGGAGCCTTGGTCGACGCCACAACCTGCGCGAAACGGTCCGGGTCGAACTCGTCGGTGAGGGGTTCGGGGCCGAGCGCGGCCAGCGTCGGGATCGCGGAGTAGTCGCCGGCGGTCACGACCGCGAGCCGGCCGAAGCGGCGAGGGTCGCGGAACGCGAGGACGCGACCATCGTCGAGCCACAGCTTCGCTCGCACGTAGGGATCGTCGTGGTCGAGGTGGAAGGCCCCGGTCATCCCGAGGTGCATGATCAGCTCGAGCCCCCGATCGAGCGGTGCGATAAGGAACTTCCCCTTGCGTGCAACCCCCGCGATCGTCCGTCCCTCGGCCAGTCCGACATCGACGAACTGCCGGGGCATGCTCGGAAGCGCATCCCACCAGGCCTCCTCGACGCGCCGGCCGCTCAGCTCGGGATCGAGCTGACGGCGGACCGATTCGACCTCGGGGAGCTCCGGCATCTCCCCAGCCTAGAAGCTGAAGAGGAACGTCACCGCGAGAAGCGGCAGGTCAGATGCGTCACCAGGTCGGTATGCCTCCCCGCCATCGACTGCAGGGCGAGGTTCGGCACTCCTTCAAACACTCGCTCCCCGGCCCCCAGAAGGATCGGCGCTACGTGCAGACGAAGCTCGTCGATCAGGCCCGCGGCGACGTACTGGTTGACGGTCGCCGCCCCGCCGGCGATCGATACATTGCGGTCACCCGCCGCGGCGCGCGCCTGCTCAAGCGCAGACTCGATCCCGTCCGTAACGAACGTGTAGGTTGTGCCCCCCTGCATCTCAACCGGCTCACGCGGATGATGCGTAAGGACGAAGACCGGCGCGTGGTACGGCGGCTCCTCCCCCCAATAGCCCTTCCAATCGAGATCCCACTCACCACGACCGGGGCTGAACATATTGCGGCCCATGATGAACGCGCCCGCCGCAGTTATCGCCTCGACTTCGGACACGTTGTCCTCGCGCCCCTCGAACATCCATCTATGGACCCGCTCCACGTCGCCGTCGCCGAACGGCTCCTCGAGGGTCTGGTTGGGCCCCGCCGCGAAACCATCCACCGACACCGATATGTCACACGTAACCTCACTCATGAGATCGTCTCCCTCCCTGTCCAGATGACTATCAAGATTGACTCCTCCACGCTGCGAAAGTCATCGGTCTATCCTTTTCGCATCGGTCGTCGCCACCGGCATAGCCGTCGCGACCCTGCCCGGACTTGCGCTGCAAGCCCACCGCCGACCCGATGTCCATACCAGCGAACTAAGGGGCTGACTCGCCGGCAGAGACCAAGACGGTGTCGAGCCGGGAGCGCCGGTCGCTTAAGCGCTTTCTCTAGTCGCCGGCGCGACGGGCGGGTCGGGGATGCTCACGCGGTAGAACTCGGCCCGGGTCGACTGGCGTGCGGTGATGGCCCGGACCACCAGGATCGCCAGAACGGCGGCAGCCAGGATCAGAACGTTCGAGATCGCGGAGAGCTGGAGACCGGAGCGGAGACCCTCGAGGTCATCGGCGCCTCCGATCTGCCCGGACGCCAACCGGGACAGGATCAGGCCCCCGATCCATGTCGCCCACCACAGAGGGACCAGCGGGGAGAGGGATCTCGTCTTCCACTCCTCCCCGATCTCCGGCGAGACCGACTGGTCGGTGGCCCTCCAGACGACCGCGGTCATGCGCACCGGCACGATCAGGTTGGCCACCGGGATCAGCCATCCTCCGACGTTCCACCATTCGTCGAACGGCAGCCCACGTGCATCCCAGTTGCGGATGTTCATCTCGGCCCTTCGGAACCAAAGGATGAAGACGAGGGCCGTGACGATCAGCAGGATGAGCTGGAACCGAGCCACCTGGACCCTCGAGATATCTGCCGATCCGATCCGCGAGGGCGCGCTCAGATCCCCGCCGAGTGCCTCCGTCACGACCGACGATTCCCTCATGGTCATGAGGATGCCGAGCGCGGCAGCGGCAGCGCTGGCGGCGAGCGCCACAACGGCCCACCTCGATCGCTGCAGGAGCGCGGTCGCGCCCGAATCGGTCATCCATCTCTCCCTGGGTCTCGGACCGGACTCTCGTCCGGGGGCCGTAGCTTAATCTGAGACGGCAGCCTGATGCCCACCCGGGGGGACCCGGACATACCGGTCAGGCCGGAAGGAGCACACGACCGATGAGCATCGTCATCCCGGATCGGAAGAAGGCGCTCGAGTCCGTCCACGCCGCGACCGGCCGGTTCACGGCCCTCCTGAGGGATGCCGATCCGTCCCGTATCGCGGTCGGACGCTGGACCACGGGCGAACTGGCGACGCACGTTTCCCTGATCTTCATGATGTACCCCGGCCTCGTTCGGGGAGGGGCGTCACCGGTGAAGGATCACCTCGCGATGGCGGACTACTGGGACGCGGCGCTTGCCGAGGACACCTTGCGAGACCCATCGGAGGCTGCCGATCGGATCGAGCTGGTGCTCAAGGAGTTCACCGCAGAGGTGAACGCCGAGAACTGGGAACGGCCGGTCACGTGGCACGGCGGCAAGCAGATCCCGGTCTACTCGCTCGCTTCGGTCCTGGTCAGTGAATGTCTGCTGCACGGCCGCGATCTGGCTCAGGTGGAAGGCAAACCGTGGTCGATCGACCGGGGCGACGCCAATCTGATCTTCGACGGACACATCCCGATCCTCACTCATTTCGTCAACCGGGAGGCGATCGCCGGCATGGACGCCTGCTACGAAGTCCGGCTTCGAGGAGGCTCAACCGCGTACTTCCAGATCGCCGATGGGGACCTCGAGATCCTGGAGACTCCGACGAGAACGGTCGATTGCCGGATCTCGGCCGACCCCGTGTCCTACCTACTGGTCGGGTACGGGCGGGTCGGTCAGTGGCGACCGGTCCTCACCGGCAAGATCGTCGCCTTCGGCCGCAAACCATGGCTGGGGTTCAAGCTCGCCTCCCTCTTCCACTCAGCATGAATCCCACGTCCGGAGTTCTCGCCGAGGCGTGGTCCCTCTATAAGAACCACTGGCAGAGGTTCGTGATCCTGGCGCTGGCCGTCTACGTGGTCGTCGGGCTGATCACCGCGGTGCTGATCTCGAGCGCGGAGGTCTGGGGCGCTCTTCTCGCGACGGTCGTATCGCTGGTCGGCGTCTTCCTCCTGCAGGGAGCGTTCGTCCACGCGGTACTCGACGTGCGCGACGGGCGGGTCGACATGACCGTGGGAGAGACGCTGGCGAAAGCGCGGCCCTACCTCGGCTCGATCGCCGGCGCCTCGCTCCTCGCCGGCCTCGGCATCGCCGTGGGGTTGATCCTGCTGCTCGTCCCGGGCTTCTATCTGTTGACGATCTGGGTGTTGATCGTCCCGGTCATCGTGCTCGAGAACAAGGGTGCGATCGATTCGTTCGCTCGGAGCCGGGAGATCGTCACTGGGAACGGCTGGAACGTCTTCGGCTTGATCGTCCTCACCTTCCTGATCCAGATAGCGGTCGGGGTCGTTATCGGGCTACTCGCGGTATCGCTCCCCGAGACGAGCGGGAGGTTCGTCGCGGATCTCCTCAGCGGGGCGATCGCGGCCCCCTTCGTCGCCATCACCTGGGTCGTCCTCTACTTCCGCCTCGTGAACCAGCCGTCCGGAGGACCCACCGGGGCTTGAGCAACAGTAGGGAATCCGAGCCGGTAATCTCTCCCCCATGACAACCCCTGCAGCAACCTCATCGCGCGCCGAAGAAGTGACTTGGGACCTGGAACCATTGGTCCATAACAAAGGAGCCGAGGGTATCGATGAGCTCATCGCTCGCGCCGACGCCCTCACGGACGAACTCCAGTCGGCCCGCGGCAAGGTCGAGACCTTCGGCGAAGGCGACCTCAAGTCGTTCATGCAGAAGTCTGCGGAGCTGGCGGAGGTGCTCGGGCGGGCTGGGTCGTACGCGGCACTCCGGTTCGCGGCCGACATGACGGATCCGTCGCACGGTGCCCTGATGCAGTCGGTCGAGGAACGCAGCACCGCGATCGCCACCAAGCTCCTCTTCTTCGAGCTGGAATGGGCGAAGCTCTCCGACGAGCGGGTCGACGAGCTCCTGGCGGCCGACGGGCTCGACTTCTGCCGGCACCACCTGCGCTCCGTGCGTCGCTACCGCGACTACCTCCTGAGTGAGCCCGAGGAGAAGATCCTGACCGAGAAGTCGGTCACCGGGTCGTCGGCCTGGAACCGGCTGTTCAGCGAACTGTCGTCTGCGATCGTTGTCGAGATCGACGGCGAGGAGAAGCCGCTGGAGGAAGGGCTCAGCATGCTGAGCTCCCCCGATCGCGAACTCCGGCGCAAGACCGCGCTGGCGGTGACGGAGGGACTCGAGCCCGGGCTCAAGACCCGTGCGTTCGTGTTCAATACCCTCCTCCACGACAAGGCAACGAACGACCGTCTGCGCGGTTACGAGCACTGGCTCCGGGCGCGCAACCTGTCGAACGAGGCATCCGACGAGTCGGTCGAGGCACTCGTCAGCGCGGTGAGGAATCGCTATGACATCGCGCAGCGCTGGTACCGACTGAAGGCCAAGTTGATCGGTGTCGACGTCCTGGCCGACTACGACCGCAACGCTTCGCTAGATGCGGTCGACGAGACCGTCGAGTGGGACCGCGCCAAGGAGATCGTGCTCGACGGTTACCGCTCCTTCTCCGACGAGCTCGCCGACCTCTGCAATGAGTTCTTCGACGGCCGCTGGATCGACGTTCCGGTACGGCCGGGCAAGCGACCCGGCGCGTTCTGCTCGTACACGGTCCCGTCGCACCACCCTTACGTGTTCCTCAACTACACCTCGCGGCGCCGCGACGTCCTCACGCTGGCTCACGAACTCGGCCACGGGGTCCACGCGGCCCTCGCCCGGCCGCAGGGTCCGTTCCATCAGTCGACGCCGCTCACCCTCGCCGAGACCGCTTCGGTCTTCGGCGAGACCGTGATCTTCGGTCGCCTGCTCGGAATGACCGACAGCGCCGAGTCGCGCCTCTCTCTCCTGGCCGACAACATCGAGGGCGCGATCGCCACGGTCTTCCGTCAGGTCTCGATGAACCGCTTCGAGCACCTCGTCCACACCGCGCGCCGCACCGAGGGCGAGCTTTCGGTCGAACGCTTCGGGGACCTCTGGCAAGAGAGCCAGGAGGAGATGTTCGCGGGGACGATCGAGATCCAGTCCGGGTACCGCAACTGGTGGTCCTACGTTCCGCACTTCATCGGCGTTCCCGGCTACGTCTATGCCTACGCCTACGGTCAGCTGCTGGCCCTCAGCGTGTACAAGAAATACGAAGAGCGCGGGGACGACTTCGTTCCGAAGTACCTCGAGCTGCTGGCCGCCGGGGGCTCGATGGCTCCGGAGGAGCTGGGCAGGATCGTCGATGTCGACCTGACCGACCCCGGTTTCTGGGACGGCGGGCTCGCCATCATCGAGAAGGATCTCCAACTCGCCGAGGACGCGGCCAAGGAGGCCCGCGGGATCAGCCTCGACTGACCCGCATGCTACGGACCTTCACCACCCGACTCCCGGTCGATCTCGGGCTGACGCTCGGGCTCCTGCGCCACGGGCGCATCGATCCCACGATCAGGATCGAGGGAGGAGAGGTATCGAGGGCGACGCGCACTCCCGAGGGTCCGGCGAGCCAGCTCCTGCGCGCCTCCGGCGGTCGTATCCAGGTCGAGGCGTGGGGGCCGGGGGCGGAATGGCTCCTCGAGCACGCGCCGGCACTCGTTGGCGCGTTCGATGACCTCACCGGCTTCGATCCCGAGCATCCCCGCGTCCGGCACTTCCACCAGCGGATGCCCGGCCTGAGGATGGGGCGGACCGACGCGGTCATGGAGATCATGATCCCGACGATCCTGGAGCAGAAGGTGACCGGCAAGGCGGCGAAACGCTCCTACGCCGCTATCGTCCGAGAGTTCTCGGAGCCGGCCCCCGGCCCGCTGGCGCTCCATCTGCCCCCCGACCCCGCCGCGATGAAAGAGCTCCCGTATCACGCGTTCCATCCCCTCGGAGTCGAGCGCAAGCGCGCCGAGACGATCCGCCTCGCATGCTCGTACGCCGACCGTCTCGAGGCTGCCGCATCGATGAACCGCGAGCAGGCTCGGACCCGGCTGACCGCGCTTCCCGGACTCGGCGACTGGACCGCCGCGAACGTCGCGCGAGTGGGGTTCGGCGATCCCGATGCGGTCGAGACCGGCGACTACCACCTCCCCAACACGATCGCGTGGCACCTCGCCGGCGAGGAGCGAGGCGACGACCCCCGGATGCTCGAACTCCTGGCTCCATTCGCCGGACACCGGGGCCGGGTGATCCGGCTGATCGAGGCGGGAGGGAACTACGCCCCCAAGCACGGCCCCCGCCTCACCCCGGCAGACATCGCCCGCCTATAAAAGAGGATTCCGCCCGGTTTAGGCGAATCCGCCCCTCAGAGAGCTCACTCTGCTGAGCACGGGACTTTCATTCGAGGGACGGGGGGCATCGTGCAGCGCGTTGCATCCAGACTGGCCGCGGCCGTTATCGGAGGGCTGCTGGCGATCTCGGCACTTCCGGCAGCGGCCGCCGGGGACAAGATCATCGGGCCGATCCTGCCGGTCCCGAGCACGACCGGGTGCGACCCGCTCGATCCGTCCCAGTGCCTCTTCCCGTTCCCCAACGATGTCTTAACGACCCCCGACCCGACGACCGACACCGGTCTGCGCGTGAACTTCAGCCCGCTGGCGATGCCTCGCAACGGCACCGAGGTGACCGAGGGGGGAGAGGGCAAGCCGGTCGATCCGACCGAATGGAACCGCAACGACGGCTTCTCCCCCGGCTCGATGGTGATGACCTACGTCCCGGGACTCGACCTCCATCAGACATGGGGAACCGCGGAGCGCGCGTTCAGCACTGCGGCGATCAACGAACAGGGTTACTTCGATCACCGCGATCACATCGCCGACATCGACCTCTACAAGTCGCGCACCGCGCCGATCGTGATCATCAACGCCGAGTCGGGACGCCGGCACCCCTTCTGGTCTGAACTCGACTCGCACCCCGGCGCGGTGGAGGCCGGCGAGAGCGCATTGATCCTGCGGCCGGCTCGGAACTTCGATGAGGGCTCCCGCTACATCGTGGCGCTACGCAACCTGAAGGATTCTTCAGGTGCGGTCATCGCCCGAGGAGCGGCGTTCGACGCGTACGTGAACGGGACCGCAACCGACGCCGCGCGGCAGGCCCGCTACTCGACCGACATCTTCCCGGCCCTCGAGGATGCCGGCATCGAGTCGGATGACCTCTACCTCGCGTGGGACTTCACCATCGCCAGCGAGCGGAACCTCTCGGAGCGCGTCCTCCACATGCGGGATGTCGCGTTCGCCCAACTGGGCGACACCGATCTCGCGAACCTCATGGTCGAGGGCGACTCCCCGGAGTTCATCGTCGACGGCACCGAGGACCGGGAGGACACCTGGACCGACGCTTACGGGCAGCAGCACACGCAGGCGATCCGTCGCGTCACCGGACGCGTCACGGTGCCCAACTTCATGGACCGCATCCAGCAGACCGAGGGCCACGTGCGCGGCAACGAACTCCCCTACGACGCTCCGGTCCCCGGCTCGCGCCTACTCGACCTCGATCTCGATGGGCTTCCCGACCAGAATCCCGTCGAATCCACGGTCAGGGTCCCGTTCGTCTGCGACGTGCCCCTCAACGACCAGCCGAACCACGTCATCCTTTACGGTCACGGCCTCCTCGGGAGTAAGGATCAGATCGGCGATATCAAGTCACCTCGCCGCGACGGCCCGTTCCTCGGCTGCGCCGCGGATTGGTGGGGGATGTCGAGCCCGGACCTTCCGACGGTCGCCGCGATCCTCACCGATCTCTCGCAGTTTCCCTCGCTCCCGGACCGAGCACAGCAGGGATTCCTCAACTTCATGTTCGTCGGTCGTGCGGGGGTGCATCCGGATGGGTTCGCCACCGACGCCGCCTTCCAGGACGCGAGCGGAACTCCCCTGGTCGACGTCTCGGACCCGGGCGAGCGCACGAAGGCGTTCTACGACGGCAACAGCCAGGGCGGCATCATGGGCGGCTCGCTGATGGCGATCACCCCCGACTTCTCGCGCGGCATCCTCGGCGTGCCCGGGATGAACTATTCGACGCTCCTCAACCGCAGCGTCGACTGGGAGGGGGAGCTCGCTCTCGAGGCCGACATCCCCGCTTACTCGGTCCCCTACTACGAGAGCTACCGCGACCCGTTCGAGCGCCAGCTCGGCTTCGCCCTGATCCAGATGCTCTGGGATCGCGGCGAGGCCAACGGCTACGCGGCACACATGACGAGCGATCCGTACCCGAACACTCCGAAGCACGAGATCATGCTGCAGGCCGCGTTCAGCGACCACCAGGTGGCGAACGTCGCGGCCGAGGTCGAAGCCCGGACGATCGGAGCGGTGATCATGCCGGGGCTTGCCCCGGACCGACACTGGGCTATGAACCGTTACTCGAGCCGCGGCGCGAGGTATCCGGTGAGAGGGTCCGCCTTGATCTACTGGGACAGCGGCAACGCGACGCCTCCGAACGGCAACCTCCCACCGTCCGAGGGCGGCGACCCGCACGGCCATCCCCGCAGCGAGCCGGCCGCATCGTGGCAGGAGGCCCACTTCCTCCTCACCGGCTGGACGCTCGACGTCTGCACCGGTGGCTGCTACATCACCGACAACAACCCGCTCAACAACGGAGTCCCGAGCTGCCGTCCGCCGCAACGACCGGCCGGCTCGAAGCCCTACCGGTGATCTAGCGAGGTCGCTCTCTGACGACGTCGCGGGCCGGTTTGTCGCGGCGCAGACCGAGGAAGCGAGGGTGCCGCAGACGGTTGGTCGGGGTCCATTCGGCGAATCCGATCTGAGCGACGAGGTCGGGTCGCACGAAGTGCGCGCCCTTGATCCTGGCGACGTCATCGTCGACGAACGGCGACGTCTTGCGCTCGCGGGAGCGCAGCTTGGCAGAGAGATCCAGCAACGTCTCGGTGTCGTATCCGGTCCCGACCTTGCCGGCGTACACGAGATCGTCCCCGTCGTAAACGCCGAGCAGGAGAGCGCCGAATCCCTCGCGCGATCCCTGCGGCTCGGTGTAGCCACCGATGACGAACTCCTGCTCGTTGCTGCACTTGAACTTGAGCCAGTCGCGCGAGCGGTTGTGCTTGTAGGTCGAATCGGCGCGCTTGGCGATGAGCCCTTCCCAGCCGGGCTTGGCACAGATGTTGCGGAAGTACCGCTCGCCGTGCTGATTCCGGTGCTCCACGAACCTCAGCACCCGATCCTCGAACGAGAATGCCGACCGCAACAGTGACTTCCGAGCCCGGAGCGGGACCTGAGTGACGTCCCAGCCGTCGACGTGGAGAACGTCGAAGACATAGAAGAAGACCGCAACCCCGATCTGCTTCGCCTTGACCGGATCGTTCACGTGCATCCGGCGCTGGAGTCGGGAGAAGCTGGGGACGCCCTTCTCGAAGGCCACTACCTCGCCGTCGATGATGAAGCTCTCCGGCCCCTGGCCCTCGAGTGATTCCACGATCTCCGGGTACGACGCGTTCATCGACTTCTGGTTGCGCGACAGCAGTTTCACCGTCCCACGGAACGCAACCGCGAGGCATCGCTCCCCGTCCAGCTTCACCTCGTAGATCCAGTCCGGGTCGGAAAACGCCTCTTCGACCAGCACCGCTTTCATCGGCACCAGCCACGACGGCTGCTTCGCGCGGCGAGCCTTCTTCCGATCGGTGTCGTCGAGCATGTCCAGGACCGTCGAGGCGCTCAACTCTCCTCGAGATCTTCGTTGGTCCTGCCGGTGAGGACCGACTCCGGCTGCGTGCTAACTGGCTTCCGGCGCGCGTCTGCCTCGGGATCGCGCTTCTTCACCAGGAGCCACTTCTCGCCCTTGCCGGTACCGAACTTGACTCGGGTGATCGCGTACCCGCCCCTGAGCTTCTGTCCATGGAGGGAGACGATCGCATGGCCCGACTCGAGCGCTTCGCTGATGGAGATCGGCTCGCCGTCACTGGTGGAGAGGTTCTCGTAGGTGCCGGCATCCCACACGATGACGGTCCCGGCACCGTAGTTCCCCTTGGGGATCACGCCCTCGAAATCGATGTAATCGAGCGGATGGTCTTCGACGGCCATAGCCAGACGCTTGTCCCGGGGATCGGTCGAAGGACCCTTCGGGACCGCCCAGGACTTGAGCACGCCGTCGACCTCGAGACGGAAGTCGTAGTGCAGGCTCGAGGCGTCGTGCTTCTGGATCACGAACCGGTTCCCCTTACCTTTCTTCCCACCGAAGGGTTCGGGGGTCGCACCACGGTTCCTCTTCTTCTCGTACTCGCTGAGCTTCTTCGACATCCCCTCCCCGATTACCCGGCGTCCCCGTTCTTCGAACCGAAGCCCACCACCCGCGCCACGATCTTGTCCCGGATCCGTTCCGGCATCGGGGCCTCGATGAACGCCCGTGCGCGGGCATCGTTCCCCACGAGGTACCGAGCCCGCGGGTGCTTGGACGCGAGGGCATGCTCGATCCTCTTGGCGACCTTGATCGGATCGATCCCCCGACGACCGGTGGCGGCGGCCAGCTTCCGACCACGCTCCATCGCAACCCCGTAGCGATCGCGGGCTTCCTGAGGGAGGGCCGCCACGAGGTCGTCGTATGTCGAATCGCCCTTCTCCCATATCGGAGTCGCGATGCTGCCGGGCTCGATCAGCGAGACCCGGATGCCGGTCGGCATGAGCTCCACCCGCAAGGCATCGGCCAGTTGCTCGAGTGCCGCCTTGGAGGCCGAATACGGCCCGACCAGCGGGAGCCCGGGGGCCCGGCCGGCGATCGAGCTGGTGAATACGAGTCTTCCGCGCGCTTTTCTCAATAGGGGCAGGAACGCCTGGGTCACCGCGAGCTGTCCGGTCACGTTGACCTCGAGCTGGCGTCTCAGGTCGTCAAGCGACAGGTACTCGAGCGGACCCTGGACCGTGATCCCGGCGTTGTTGACTAGTCCGTCGAGACCTCTTGCACCGAGGTCTGCCGACACCTCGACGAGACAACTAGAGATCGTGGCGGCATCGCTCACGTCCACGAGCACGCTCTTGAGGGTTCCGGACGCCTCCGCTTCGAGCGACGCGCCGTCTTCGGGCTTTCGCACCCCGGCGTAGACCGTCGCGCCGCGGCCCGCCAGGTAGATCGCCGTGGCACGCCCGATGCCGGTCGACGCCCCGGTGATGAGAACCGTTTTGCCGTCCATATTTCATCCCTCCGCCGCAGATGTCTTGAAGGAGATAGTGACCCATCGGAGCGGGCTCCGCAGAACGCTCGGTCAGCTGGCCGCCCGGCGGAGCTTCCATCCCTGGAACGCGGTGCGGGCCCCGAAGACGATCACGAACAGGGCGAACGTCTTGGTCAGAGAGTCCTCCTCGATGCGCAGCGCCAGGCTCGCCCCGAGCAGCGCCCCAACGACACCCCCGGCCCCGATGAGGAGCCCCTTGGCCGGCGACACGAACCCCTTCCGCAGATGGACCGATACTCCGATGATCGCCGTGGGGATGATGACCAGCAACGAGGTGCCCTCCGCGGTGTGCTGGGTCAGCCCCACGACCAGCACCATGAACGGAACCATGATCACCCCGCCACCGACGCCGAACAACGCGGAGAAGTAGCCGACCGCGAAGCCGACGAGCACGACGACTAGAACCAGACCGAGGCTCAACTCCACAGGAGCACGCCTCCGATCGCCGCCGAGAGGACGCCGAAGAGGATCTTCAGGGTTCCCTCCGAGATCCCAGCCATCATCCGCGCACCGAGCGGAGCGCCCACCAGGCTGCCCACGACGAGAAAGACGGCCGCCGTCACATCCAGCTCGCCGGAGAACCCGAAGCGCGCGGCCCCGGCGATAGCTATCGGGATGATGGCGGCAAGCGAGGTCGCGTGCGCCTCGTGCTGACTCACGCCCGCGACGATCACGAGGAGCGGCACCATTACGATCCCGCCGCCGACCCCGAGCAGGCCCCCGAGGAGGCCGCCGAGTAGACCCACGACGACTAGGTAGACGCGCTCCGTGGCTCGGGACATGGCGCACACGGTACAGGCCGGGTGCCGGCGTCCCGAACCGGGGTCAGTTGACCTTCTTGAACCCCGGAGTCAGTGCCTCGTCGATGGCCTGTCGATCGAGCGCCCCGAAGCATCCGCACGCGGCGCACACGAACCAGTGCGGTTGGTCGGCCGCCGCGGTCGAAGTGAACTTCGCGGTGACCGGGAAAGAATGCTCCTCGGAGGATGATTCAACGAGGGCCGCATAGACATCGGCCATCGCGTGTCCTCCGCAGGTCCTGCATGGGCGCACCAAACAACCGACATGGTCGTAGTGCGAATCTGCGGTGAAGAGCCCGACCTGAACCGGGTGGTGCGGTGGGTGGTGATCGAAACGACGTCCCAGCTCATCTGCGGTCTTCATTGACCGATCCCATCTCCCGTTCGTCGTTGAACGTCCGTCCTCGGTTATCTATCGGAATACCCATCCACTGACTAGTTACGTAGAACTACTTAGCCATCTGAGATGGTAGGCCATCCGGCCGCAGATTTTGGGTCTTTCAGTTCGCTATCCCTGGACCTGCGGAGGATGCCCGGGGGGCGCCACCCCTCTAACGTGACGTTATCGGTGACAAGAACCGATAGCGATCGAAAGGAGGGGACGGCACCGGGATCAAGCACTCATGACGCACACTTCTTCTCCCCTGGACAAGTTGCGCAACCCACCACCTGGGTCACGAGAGCTCCCGAGAGTCTCCCCTCCGATCGTTCGGCTAACTAGGCCCGCGATGGAGGACCGAGTGCGGAAGAAAGATCGCTCCACAGATCGTTCACGTTCTCGCATCCAACGCTCATGCGGATCAGTGAGCCGGGCGTCGTCTCTTCTCCCTCCCAAGTTCCACGTCTCTCGAGCGATGTCTCGACTCCGCCGAGGCTTGTCGTGTGGACGATGAGTCGAACCGCTGCGCACAAGGCATCCGAAGCCTCCACGCTGGGCAGCTCGAACGACACGATCGCCCCGAACCCCCGCATCTGACGCGACGCCAGATCATGCCCCGGATCGTCGGTCAATCCCGGATACCGAACCTTCGTGACGCGTGGATCGGCGTCCAACCGCTCGGCGAGGATCACCGCGTTGGCCATCTGGCGCTCCAACCTCACTCCGAGCGTCCTGATCCCCCGCAGCGCAAGGAACGTTTCCATCGGGCCGGGGATCGCACCGCCGAGCACGCGCGCGGCGTAGTACTCGTCGAAGAGATCGTCGTCGCGCGTAACGATGGCGCCGAGAAGAACATCCGAATGTCCCGCAAGGTACTTGGTGATGCTGTGAACCACGACGTCGGCTCCGAGTTCGAGCGGATTCTGAAGCAGCGGCGTGGCGAAAGTGTTGTCGACGACAACCCTTGCTCCTCGCTCGTGTGCGCCTGTCGCGAGAAGCTCGATGTCGGCGATCCGGAGCATCGGGTTCGTGGGCGACTCGAGCCACAAGAGGTCGTTGCTTCCGATCGCATCGAGCACTCCCCCGGGGTCGGTCACGTCGATGGGAGCGAACCTGACACGACCCTTCTTCTCGAGATCGGTGAGCAGGAACCGCACGCCCGTATAGGCATCGAGCGGGGCGGCGACGACCGAGCCGAGCGCAACGGCTCCGAGTACCGCGGACGCCGCGCCCATCCCCGACGAGAACACCAACGCTCGGCCCCCTTCGAGCGCACCGATCGTCTCTTCGAGGGCCGACCATGTCGGGTTCCCGTCGCGCGAGTAGCCGATCTCGCCGCCTTTGACGAACGTCGAGGTCAGGACCGGCGGCACCGAGGACGGAGCACCGATCTCTCGAGAACCGCGGCCCGAGTGGATCGCGACCGTTTCGGGATGGGGATCTCGTTCCTGGTTCAGGGCGTGCTCCTTACCTTTCGGATTGGTAGTGAGCCCATCCTAGGTCCCGGACCCGAGCCTGGGCGGGCAGGGCTGTGAAACCCATAGCGAGCACTCGAGCCGCCGTTAGGCTCACGAACGTGGACAAACCTGCGATCGAAGGCGGCGACCCCGTGCGCTCCGACCCCCTGCCGATCTTCAAGCTGAGTCTGACCGAGGCCGAGCGGGCCGCCGTGATGGGTGTGCTCGAGAGCGGATACATCTCGCGCGGGCCGATGCGCGACCGACTCGCCGAGGCCTTCAACGCCTACACGGGTGCCGTACACTCACTGGTGTGTTCCTCGGGTACCTCGGCCCTACATCTGGCGGTCGGCGCGCTCGGACTGGAGCCGGGTGACGAGGTCATCGTCCCATCGCTGTCGTTCGTGGCCACCGCGTTCGCGGCGACCTACAACGATCTCGTGCCGGTGTTCGCCGAGGTCGACGCACAGACCCTGAACCTCGATCCGGCCGACGTCGCTCGTAAGATCACCGACCGCACAAGAGCCATCATCCCGGTTCACTTCGCCGGCCAGGTGTGCGATCTCGAGGCGTTGTGGGTTCTGGCCGAGGCTCACGATCTCGCCTTGATCGAGGATGCAGCGCACGCCGCGGGGGCCCGGCACTCGGCCGGGATGGTGGGGACACCACTACGAAGCGGCATCCGCCACGCCAGCTGCTTCAGCTTCTTTGCCACCAAGAACATGACCTCGGCCGAAGGTGGGCTCGTGACGACCTCGGACCCCGACCTGTTCGAGCGGATGGAACGCCTCCGCGCCCACGGCATCGTGCCGTTGGACGACGCGCCGAGGGCATCGGGCTTCTACGACGTGACGATGGAAGGATTCAACTTCCATCTCAGCGACGTGAACATCGCGCTCGGCCTCGAGCAGTTGAAGCGGCTCGACGAGATGAACGTCCGTCGCAAACACCACGCGAGCCGCCTGACCGAGCTGCTCGAGGGACTTGAGGGCATCCGGCTCCCGGAGACGAGGGCCGATCACGTGTTCCATCTCTTCAACATCCTGGTCGAGCCCGAGCGTCTCTCGGTCGATCGCGACCAGATCGTCCGTGCGCTGCTCGCCGAAGGCATCGGTGTCGGCCTCTACTACCGTCCGATCCACCAGTTCACCTACTTCAAGGAACGATTTGGAACGAGCGATGGGATGATGCCGGTCACCGAGAGCCTCGGTGACACCATCGTTACGCTTCCGCTCTACCCCTTGCTGTCGGAGTCCGACATCGATGACGTCGCCGAGGCCCTCCGCAAGGTTCTCGGCTACTACCTCAGATAGGAGAACAGATGCCCACGATGACCGAAGGACTCGAGAAGACCGCCGCCACCTTCGCCAACAGGAAGGTCCTCGTAACCGGGGGCCTGGGCTTCATCGCCGGGCATCTCGTGAACCGGCTGAAGGAATGGGGCGCGAACGTGACCTTGATGGACGCGCGCTCCGAGTATGACGGCGACCTCGAATACATCCAGGGCGACGTGCGCGATTACGCGGCGATGAGCTCGGCGATCAAGGGCCAGGAAGTCATCTTCCATTTCGCCAGCATCCTCGGCGTCGAACGCATCGAGCAGATCCCCCTCGACGTGATGGACGTGAACCTCGGAGGAACCGTGAACGCGCTGAAGGCGTGCACGGAGCACGGCGTCAAGCGGATGGTCCTGACCTCGTCATCGGAGATCTACGGCGAGCCGCGCGTGATCCCGACACCCGAGGACACCCTTCCCTCACCGGTCTCGGTCTACGGCGTGAGCAAACTGGCGGCCGAGACCTATTGCCAGGGCTACGCCCAGCAGCACGGCCTCAACTACACCGCGGTGCGTTACTTCAACGTCTACGGCGAAGGCCAGGCCCAGGAGTTCGTGATCTCGAAGTTCCTCGCCCGCTTTGCCGAGGGCCTCCCGCCGATCATCTTCGGCACCGGTGAGCAGGTCCGTACCTACACCTACGTTTCCGACGCGATCGACTGCACCTTGCTGGCCGCGGGGAGCGACAAGGGCGTCAACGAGGTTTTCAACATCGGAGGCGCCGAGACCATCAGCCTCATCGAACTCGCCCGCCTGATCGGCGAGATCTCCGGCAAGCCCATGGAGCCCGAGTTCCGCGAGTTCGGCGATACCGGCGTCAGGGAGAAAGGCCGCGAGGTCTTCGCCCGCATCCCGAGCGTCGCCAAAGCCCGCTCGGTCCTCGGCTACCGCAGCCGCATCGGCCTCCGCGAAGGCCTCACCCGAACCTACGACTGGTACTCGAAGAACGCTTAGCCCACCCGACCAACAGCCAGGCAACGACTGCGAAGGCGGATGCGACTAGAACTCCAAACCACGGGTGGGCACTTCCCGAGAAGGTGAATCCCGTGAGGGTCGACCAGCTCTGGTCCAAACAGCCGGACGCTCCGTCGAGCCGATCGACGCACAGGATTGTCTGACTCACCGGAGCGCCGAGCACGATCCCGACCGCACCGACCATCACTGCCGAGAGGATGCGTACCAATTTGCGTTCGGTTTCCTTCTTGACGAGGCGCTTCGCAATGATGAGCGTGCACCCGCCGACCACGATCACGAAACCAGCGATAAGCCCCGCAGACCAAGGGTCGTCCGTCCATCTACCCCACCCGATCGGACTGTCGGGATCCGATATCGCCCGCGCGGAGAGCCCTATGAGCCCGGCTCCGACCATGATGAAGAAGAACCCGAACGCCCGCACCACCACTCCTCAGGTTGCTTCGTCCGATCCTACGTCGCGTTCTTCTCCTCTAAACCGCCCCCAGAGGCCGTTCTCGAGGAAAAGAAAGAGCCGGAGCGGTTCGTGGGCGCGTTCTAATCCGCTCGGGTGACAGTGGGTGTCGTTTGGGTGGATGGGAAGGGGCTAGGAGCGGGTTTCGCGGCCGGCGGTGCGGTCGGGGTCCCAGCGGACCGGCTGGCTCTCGGGGCGCACGATCTTGCCCCCGCGGAGGTAGAGCGGGACGACGAAGGGTGGCGCCGGGGCCTCGCCCGGAGCGGCTCGGCTGGGCGGGTTGAGGGGCGGCGGAGACATGTCGTCGGGGAACACGACCTTGGGACCGTGCCTCTTGATTCCGGCAACGGCTGCGGGCATGTCGATCGCGGTCGGGCTGTCCCACGGAACCGAGGGCTTCCACAGCCGGTACTTGAGCAGCGCTCGAGCCGCGTGGACGCCGTCGGTCCAGCGGACCTTCTTCCCCTGCTTCCTCTGCCGGGGGCGGAAAGTGATGGGGATCTCGACCACGCGGGCCTTGATGCGGGCGGCTTTGGCCTGGAGCTCGGAGTCGAACTCGAAGCGATCGGAGACGGGATCCATCGCGTTGAAAAGATCTCGTTGGATCGCACGTGAGCCGGTCGCGATGTCGTGGATGAACATCCCGTAG
The DNA here is from genome assembly GCA_009377815.1 of Actinomycetota bacterium. GTDB lineage: Bacteria > Actinomycetota > CADDZG01 > CADDZG01 > WHSQ01 > WHTI01. Next base: position 20,809 of record WHTI01000010.1, on the reverse strand, counting down.
ACCGTGTTACCGAACTCGGTGAGGAGACGGTTGACCACCCACTGACGCGGCGGAACGAGGTCGCGGTTGCCATCGTGCATCCGGTTCCCGGTTACGACGTCGGCCTCACCATCGACGATCGGACGGATCAAGCGGGGGATGTCGGCGGGATCGAGTTCGAGGTCGGAGTCGTGGACGACGAGGATCTCGCCGCGGGAACGAGCGATGCCCGCCTTGACCGCGGCGCCCTTCCCGCTGTTCTTCGGAAGGTCGATCAGCACATCGATCATGTCGGTGACTCGACCGAGCTCGTTCCCGGTTCCGTCGTCCGATCCGTCGTTGACCACGATGAGTTCGTCGATCGCGTCGAGCGATCGCAACCTGCGGATGCATTCCGCGATCGACGGTGCCTCGTTGTAGACCGGCACGATGACCGAGACGAACGGGCGTCCCTTCTTCGGGCGTGGAGAGGGAGGAGGCGGTGGCGGGAAGTGCTTGAGTGGCATCGCCGGTCCGGTTCCACCCATGAGGAACGAGTCATCGGCGATCGGTCGTTTGACCTCGACCTCGGCCTCGAACCTCACCGGCACGGGACCGAGATCGAATACCGGGATCTCGCTCTCTTCCGGAGTAGGAACGACCGGGGTAACCGGGGCAGCTTCGGCCGGTGGTGCCTGAACGGTCGCGGCCGGTGGTGCGGCCTTGGCCGGAGGTGGGGTCTGGGCCGCATCATCTTCGGAGGTGAGGTCAGTCATCTCCTGCAACAGCAGCAGTTCCTGGACCGCGTCGAGGTCGGTGGGCTTGACGATCGGGCGGCCGAGGAACGCAGCGGCGACCGCAGCCAGCGAATCGTTCAAGGCCCAGCGCGGCTCGTATCCGAGATCGTTGATCGCGCGGCTGATATCCGGCACGTTGGCATGGCCACCCTGGTGGTAAGCGGCGATGTCCTCGGGAGGAACGAAGACGACGTTGGAACTCGACTCGGTGACCTCAAGGGCACGGTTGGCGAGCTCGACGATCGCGATCTCTTCGACGGAACCGAACGTGTAGACGCCTCCGGCGGTGTTATCCGCGTCGACGAGAGCGGTCATGCCCTCGATCACGTCATCGACGTAGCAGAAGGTCCGGATCTGGCTTCCGTCCCCATGCACGGTGATGTCTTCGCCGCGCAGAGACTGTCGGACGAAGCGCGGGAGGACCTTGGCGTATCCGATCGACTGCCTCGGGCCCACGACATTGCGGAATCGAGCAACGGTTACCGGGATCCCACGTTCGACCGCGAGGCGGTGAGCCATCGCGTCATCGGCCGCATCCTTCTCGGCCGAGGAGTGGTTCGAGGTCGTCGCGATGATGGTTGGACGATTGAAGCGAGCGGCCGCCTCGAGGATGTTGGCGGTGCCCTCGGTGTTGGCCTGGAGCCGGGCGGCGGCCGAGCGACCGGGGACCGCGGCCAGATGGACCACGGAATCGACCCCTTTGACCAGTCCGTCGACGATCCCCGCATCGGTCACCGAACCGGTTACGAAACGGAAGCCGGCACGGCCGTCCAGGATGCGGATCTTCTCCTGGGCCCCCGTAGAGAGGTCGTCCAGGACCACAACTTCGTCCCCACGCCAAAGGAGGGCCTCACTGAGGTGAGAACCGATGAAGCCGGCGCCTCCGGTTACCAATATCCGCATGGGGGTGCTCTATCCCTCCCTGAGGGGCGTCGGAAACGGACGAACGTCGCCCTGATACCTAAACCTTCGGCTCATAGTGCCGATAACTTCAACGTGAACCTCAAAGACGACCAGGGTCCCGCAGACGGCGACCGGGAGGTAACCGTGACTGGAGCTCCAGGAACTGACACGATGTCCGCCGCAGGCGTGGACACCCCGATGGTGGCGTCCCCCATGGGATCTGCCGCCCGTTCGGCTGCCTCGATGCTCCGTCGCGCCGCCAAGACCGACACCTCGGCCGTCTACATCCCCCACCCCGACGGCGGTTTCGTCCTCTGGGCCGCGGATCGGAAGTCCACCGAAGGACAGCCGGCCGAACTCCGCATGCACTGGGTCGAGCCCGAGATGGGCTGGCTCTGGGGCGGCGACGGCCACTACCTGATCGTTCCCCTCGGCTACCAGGGCCGCGCCGGCCTCGCCCGGCTGGGTCCGTGGCTCAGCCCCCGTATAGGTCCCGTACGGACCCGTGCGGTCCAAAGGGCTGCTCAGGACGGAGCCGAGAAGCTGATCCAGGCCTCCGTCGAGGAGCGCCGCACCGGAGAGAGCGAGCGCCAGCGCTCTGAGGAAGCGGCGGCGGAGCTCATCGCCGGCCCCATCGAAGACCTCAAGGAACTGCTCCTCAGCGCCATCAAGATCGAGCTCGATGCCGACGTGGTCAAGCTCGAGCCGAAGGGCGAACTGGTCGTCATCTCGGCCCGCAGGAGCTCTCCTACCGCCGTTGCCATCCTCGAGGACGGCATCCGGCAGCTCTCGAACCCCGGCGACGACCGCCTGGTGAGGTATCGGACCCTCCAGACCTTGGCCGACGCCGTCGACGCCCGCGCCTCGCACACCTTCGGCCACTCGGTCCGGGTCATGCGGGTTGCCTCGTCGATCTCCCATCAGATGAACTGTGACCGCCGCACCCGCCGCACGATCGAGGTGGCCGCAAGGCTCCACGACGTGGCCTCGGGCTTCTGTGGGTCGCAGGCGCTGTCCAAGATCAAGCTGGACGACGTCGAGCGGGATGCGGTTCGTAGGCACCCCGAGCTGGGCGCCGCCATCGTTCTCGGTGCCGGGCTGCCCGAAGAGGTCGCCATGGCCGTCCGAGGGCACCACGAGCGCTGGGACGGCTCCGGGTACCCGGACAACCTGCCCGGCGACAAGGCCCCCCTGGCGGCACGCATCATCGCCGTGGCCGAGGTCTTCGATGCTCTGATCTCTCCCCGCCCGTGGCGTGAAGGCATGCCGGTGACGGATGCGATGGCGACCCTGCTTCAGGGAGCCGGGACGCAGTTCGATCCCGATGTCATCCAGGCGTTCTTCGCAGCTCGTAAGCACCCCACCACTAGTTAGGGCGCTCACACAGGGGCCGAGCCGGCCCGCTCGAAGAGCTTTCGGGGGTATTTGGCGATGATCTCTTCGTAGATATCAAGATAGGTGCGCGTCACGGCGGCGACGCTCGCGTGCTCGACCTGAGTCCGCAGGAAGCGCGGCTCCCACGATCGGCCCACGGCTTGAACGATCGCGTCCGACAGAGCCGGGGGATCGTCCGAGGGGACCGTGATGCCCCCTCCGCCGCTCAGGAGCTTCCTCAGCCCTCCGACGTCGGTGGCGACCACCGGGCGGCCCATGGCCAGGGCCTCGAGCGACGACGCCGGGAGACCCTCGCTACGTGACGACACCACGACGACCGCGGCATCGGCATAGTTCTCGAGGACCTGCTGGTTATGCACCGCACCCCGGAACTCGACGGCATCCGCGACACCGAGGGACCGCGCCAGGGCTCGGATCGAACCCATCAGGGCACCGTCACCCATCATCGTGAGTCGCAGTTCGGGATCCCGCGCGTAGGCGAGGGCGAAGGCTCTGACCATGACGTCGGGGCCCTTCTCGGGCGACATCCGGCCGACCCACGCGATCTGCTTGCCGGAGGCGGGTTCCGCCAGCGGGATGCTCTCGAGGGGTACCGCATTGGGGATGCAGTACGTCTCGCGGCCACTGACCTCTTCGATCCGAGCTTGGGCACCCGCATCCATGGCGATGTTCGCCGAAGCGCGGGTCACAACGTTCTTGAACATCGACTTGAACACCGGCATGTAGGAGTAGCGGTGGACGTCGGTGCCGAGGCACACGACCGCGCTCGGGATATCGAGGCGCGTGACCGCGGCTCCTCCCGGGAACGCCCAGTGGCCGTGAGCAACGTCGTGAAGGGGCGCAAGGAAGCGAGCGGTCCGCTTCATCGCGCGATCGACGCGGTAGGCGCGCAGCAGGTGGCTCGGGTGGTTCGACTGGTGCAGGGCGCCGGGCGGGCGTTCCGGAGCGATCCGCTGAACGACCATCCCGCCGAGACGCTCCGTTTCGGGAGCACCCTCTTGGGCCGGGGTGATCACGGTGCCCGAGACGTGTTTGCCGAGCTCTCGAACCAACTGGTACACACCGAGGCCCGCGGCCGCGGTCGGATCACCGTCGAAGCGCGCGAAGCTGGAGGTTACGAATAGCAGTCTCACGCGACCTCCACCTCACCACGCTGGAGTCCGGCCACCATCGTCTCAATGACGTTGGCTACCGCCTCGACGTCGTCGATCGAGCCGGGGAACGGGACGGTGATGATGCGGGTCCCCTCGAGGGCTCGAGCGACGAAATCGCGGTTGGCTTCGAACCTCGGGAACAGCGGCGCATCGAGCTTCCCCGGCTTGGAGAAACGGTACGCGGCCTCCATCTCGGCGAACCCGTACTCGCCCGCCACGCAGGCGGCCATGAGCTCGGGGATGTCATCGGGGGCCGGTATCTGGACCCCCGGGCTGGCCAGCACGACCAGGATCTCGAGGGGACCCGGCTCGGCGATCGAAGTGGTCGGGAACATCGAGTTCAGATCGGACTTCTGCCATCCGGCCTTCCACGTCGCGTCGGCCAGCTTCTCGAAGCCGGTCGACAGGTTCGCGCGCCGACGGGTCGTCCTGGCCCCCCAGCGAGCGGCTTTGACGATCAGGGGACGGATGATCGAACGCCGTCCCGGCCACCGACTCGGAGATAGGTACCTGCGTTGTTCGTCGCGGAAGTCGACCTGCGAACCGACGGGAGCGATGACGCCATCATTCGTTAGGGAGAACCAGTCGTCTCCGATGTGCTCGTGACCGCGCCTCAGCAACTCGAAGAGGATCCGGGACTTTCCGGTCGCTGTCCATGCCGAGATCGCGACGCGGTGACCGTCGACGGACGCCGAAGCTCCCCGGTACAGAGAGACGCCTTCGCTCCACAGACCCGCTCGCATCACCGGGTAGAAGACCCAATTAGTGAAGAAGCGCGAGTCCATCTTGGAGTCGACGACGATCGATTCCTTGAAGAGGTTGTGGAATGGGATCCATGCGGCCCGGTCGAGATGGTCGGCGACCCAGATGCCGTTCATGGTCGGTCCGAGATTGATCGGAGGCAACGAGCGGCCTTGGGGCTTCACACCGGGTCGGAACTCGATCGTGATGTGATCGGGGCCTTCCACCGGCGGCTCCATGCCTCCGGCGATGCGCGCCGCCCACCGGCCCGCGGGGCAATCGATCCCCTCGTAGCGCACGTTGAGTCGACCTGCGATGGAGAACCTCATGACGCCCCCCTACCTCCCACGGGGGCATCGATCCGTTGCCACGGCCGCGTGGAACTCACGCGAGCCCCCCTTCTAACGTCGGCTTCGCCACGGGGACACCTTTAGCCCTAGGGGTTACCCGACCTCGAAGGAAAAGAGCCGTGGCTCCGAGGAGGAAGACGGCCGCGCCGGCTCCCAGCTGGCCGATCACGCCGCCCGGTACCGACACCACGACCGCGCCCATAACGAGTGCGATCGCCGCGCCTTCGAGCACGCCGAGCGAGCGGTAGCGCAGCGGCTTGAGGGCCGGGATCATCAAGGCGGTGAGAACGGCTTCGGTGATCAGGGTTGCGTACGCCGCCCCCATGAATCCCCACAAGGGGATGAATACGAGGTTCAGACCGAGGTTCGCGGTCGCCGCAACGATCACGGCGGTGGTCCTCTTGCCCTGGCGGTCGACCGCGGTCAACACGTGGCCCGCGAGGTTGTTCACGAAGCGCATCGGCAGCACCAGGGAGAGAACCATCAGGGCGTGGGCGGCGGACGTGAAGTCGCTTCCGTAGGTCAGCTTCAGGATCGGCCCCGCAAGGAGGAACAGTCCGGTGGCCATCGGGATGGACGCCATGAATAAGAGCCTCACGGACGAAGCGAAGACCGACTGCACCTCGGGGTGATCGGCGGACCCGGCCCGGGATAGAACCGGATACAGCGAGCCACCGAATGACGAAGCGAAGATCGGAACCGTCAGGATGATCACCGAGACGGCTCCATAGAGCCCCACCTCGGAGGCGGGCCTCAGCCCCGCCAGCAGCACGACATCGAAGCGCATATAGACCGCAGTGAAGGCGTACGAGGCGGCCATGGGGATCGAGGCCTTCAGCATCGGCTTCCAGTCCGTGGGATCCCAGCGAGGATGGAACGCTCCCCAGAGCTTGCGGTACAACCGCAGGCTGGCCACCAGAGCGGCGAGGCGTCCGAGGGCAAGGCCGCCCATGGCGCCGGCGACCCCCCATCCGAGGACCAGGGCAACGGCGACGCCGGCGACCGCGAAGAGACCTTCGATCGTGGTCGCCGCGGATTCGTACTCCATCTTCTCGGCTGCGTGGAAGGACGCTCTCAGGACGAGCACCGGGGCGCTGAGAGCGATGTATGCCGCGGCGCCGATCAGGGCCTGGATCACCGGCGTATGCGCGCCCACGAGAAGCGGGGCGGCGACGAGCATCACGGCGACCGCACCGGCGAGCAGGCAGGCGAGGGTGAACGAGTTCTCGAGCGTTCTCCGATCGCGGTGCCGGGCCATCTCGCGGATCATCAGGTAGTCGAGTCCGAAGACCGCCAGGAAGCTCACGGTGCCGGCAAGGGTCCAGGACAGCGAGAAGACGCCCATCCCCTCGGGGCCGAGAGCTCGGGCGACCATGACCGCAGCAAGCGCCTTGGAGCCGCCCGCCAGGATCTGAGAAAGCATCTGCGCGACGGAGTTCTTAACCACCCGGCGCTTGGACAGTGACAACGTCGCTGGCTGCGAGTCGAGCACGGTCCCCACCGGAGTGCTCACAGCCGATGCACCTTCGCCTCGTCGTTTACGAACGAGGCAAGAACGTTGCGGGTGTCGAAGATAAGCCTCGAGGAGCCGAGGACCTCCTCCCAGTCATAGCTGGAGTGGTCCGTGCAGATGACGACGCAGTCGGCACGCTCGAGTTCGGGAATCAGGTCCGGCACCGACACCAGGGTGCGGGTGGCGGTCTTCACCGATGGGCAGTAGGGGTCATGGTAGAGAACCTCCGCACCGCGCTCCACGAAGCGATCCATGACGTCGACCGAGGCCGAGTTGCGAGCATCCTCGATGTCCTTCTTGAAGGCTGCACCGATCACCAGGATCTTCTTGCCGGCGAGGTCGCCGTCGAGCAGCTCCGCGACCCTGTCGGCCACGAAGCCGGGCATCGAGTCGTTGACCCGTCGAGCGTCCTGCAGCATCGACAGCGGCTTCCCGGCAACCTCGGCGCGCCAGGCGAGGTAGACCGGGTCGACCGGGATGCAGTGTCCGCCGACCCCGGGTCCCGGGTAGAAGGGCGTGTAGCCGTAGGGCTTGGTCGCCGCGAGATCGATCGCTTCCCAGATGTCGACGCCCATGTCGCGGGCCACCTGGGCGAGTTCGTTGACGAGTGCGATGTTGACGTCGCGGAAGGTGTTCTCAAGCAGCTTCGTGAACTCGGCGACGCGCGGCGAAGACGCCGGCACAACCGTTCTAACGATGTTCCGGTACAGCTCCTCGACGAGGGCCGCCGACTGGGGGCCGATGCCGGACACCAGCTTGGGAACGTCGACGACGTCCAGGCCGGACGAAGGATCCACCCGCTCGGGTGAGAACCCAACGAAGAAATCGACCTCTGCCTTGTATCCGGAAGCCTCGAGGACCGGGACGAGCATCCTCTCGGTGGTATCGGGGATGACCGTGCTCTCGAGCACGACGATCATGCCGGGACGGATCTGCGGGATCAGCGATTCAGCAGCCTCCATCACGAAGCGCTGGTCGGGCTCACCCTGGTTGAGGGGGGTGGGGACGCAGATCAGAATGATGTCGGGCGAGTTGAGATGGGCCGCGTCGGTCGTGACCTCGAACCTGCCGGCATCGATCAGTCCGCCGATGCTGGAGTCCGCGATGCAGTCGAGTGGGCTGCGACCTTCCTTGAGTGCATCGAGCTTGCTCTGGTCAAGGTCGGCTCCGACGACATCGAAGCCGGCGTCTCCCAGGGCAACCGCCAGCGGCAGGCCGACGTAGCCGAGTCCGACAACGCCGACGCGCGCGGTCCGCGTGCGGATCCGCTCCATCGCGCTGATGGACGGAGTGACGATCCCCGTGTTGTCCAGAAGAGGCTCGACGTACATGGTTACCTCCACGCCGGTGCTAGGGCCGGCTTCTCTGTCAGGCGCCATCTCAGATCGCCGTTGGGAAGTGGCTTCCCGTCGGCCGAGTAGATGGCGAGGTGGTCGGTTGCAAGGAGCACGTAGCGCCCGTCGGGCGAATAGACCGGGAAGCGGTCGACGGAGTCGCTACCGATGAGCGACTCGGCCTCCCCGGAGGCGAGGTCGAGGGTGAACAGCTGCCAGATGTCGTCCTGCCGGGTCGAGGCGAAGACCAGTGTCTTCCCATCCGGGTTGAAGCTCGGGAACATGTCTTCGTGGTCGCCCGAGGTCAGCATCTCCGACTTGCCACTCGCAAGATCGAGAGTGGCCAGGTGGTAGGACTCGCCCTCGACCTTGCGTGCGAATGCGATCGACTTGCCGTCGGGCGAGACCGACGGGTAGACATCGTCACGGTCACCGGAAGTGAGCTTCTCGACGTCGCCGCCGGACGTGGGGATCGATGCGAGGTGCCATCTACCGCCCTCTCCTGCAGTCGTGGCGAAGATGATGCTCTTCCCATCGGTGGTGAACGCCGGATAGTCGTTGGCACTGAGACCGGACGTCAGCTTCTCGGCGTTCGAGCCGTCGGCGTTCGCCACCCAGATGTGTGTCCAGTCCTTCTCGTCGGTAGCCGAGTAGGCGATCTTGGAACCGTCCGGAGACCATGCCGGGGAGGTGACGTAGGCACCGTCGACCGGGATCTCCGTGTCTTTGTTGGTGGCGAGATCCTTCACGTAGAGAGCGGATGTGCCCACGCCCGTCTCGCGGACGAACGCCACGGCGCCATCGAGCTCACCCGCCGGCGTGATCTCCTCGCGGAGGCTCACCGGGCGGCGCTCACCGGTCGGCTGACACGCGGTTCCGCCGACGACCAGGAGCAATGAAAGGAGAAGGAGAGAGCGCTTCATCGTGCGACCTCGCTCATCCTCAGCCGGCGAGACTCGGCCATCACGGTCAGACGCTCGAAGCGCATGGCACAGATCTGCTCGGAGACGAGCCCCAAGCCGGTAAGCGACAGAGCGCTGGTGAACAGGATCGTGGCGATGACCCAGCCGTTCGCCATCCCGACGATCGACGCCCCAGCGGCGGCAACCGCGCCCAGGGCGGGAAGCCCGGCCAGGGGGAGGAAGATCTTGATCGGCGAGAACAGGGTCGTGATCTTGAACATGATGATGAAGAACTTGGCGCCGTCACGGAAGAGGCGGATCTTCGACTTCCCGACCCGCTTGCGAACATCGACCGGTACGTACTTGACCGCGTAGCCGGCCCTCATCGAAGACAGGGTGATCGTGGTCGGGTAGCTGAAGCCGTTGGGTAGGAGCGGGAGGAACTCCTCGGCGACCGTCCTGCGGACGACCCGGAAGCCGGACGTGAGGTCTTCGACCTTGCGGCCCGTCATCCACGACGCCAGACGATTCCAGAAGCGGTTGGCGACCTTCCGGAGGAACGAGGCCTGACCCTTCGCGTTGCGAGCTCCGACGACCATGTCGAAGGGGCCGGCGTGCTCGAGCAACTTCAGCATGTCCTCCGAAGTGTGCTGACCGTCGCCGTCCATGAAGCAGATGAATTCGCCGGTGGCGTTCCGGATACCGGTCTTGATCGCGGCACCGTTCCCGCCGTTCACGGGCAGGGCGACGACCTTTGCACCGGCGCGTTCCGCCTCCATCCTGGTGAGATCGGAGGAGCCGTCATCGACCACGATGATCTCGGCCGAGTTGCCGAGGGTTTCGCGGACGTTGGCGACGACGTCACCGATCACGTCGGCCTCGTTGAAGGCCGGGATCACGATCGAGAACTTCGGACGGGCACCGCTCGGGTCGATCGACTCGTCCAACAGCGAGAGGTCCGGAACCGGAGCCAGGTAGTCGTATCGCGGGGTCATTACTCAACACCTCCGAGGAAGGGAACGGCAGCGCCGTCGTTGAAGAGCTCGCCCCGGTGCCACTTGTAGTCCTTGAACTGCTTGGAGATGTCGGAAGCGTGGATGTCCGGCGTCCGCATAATCTCGTAGATGCGGATCTTGTCGTCGTCGTAGTAGATGGTCATGTCGTCGTGGTAGCGGCGGTACGTCTCCGCCCAGCGAGCGACGATGGCCATGATCCGGCCGCGCTTGTCGTTGTCCCGGTAGTACTCATCGGTCGCGCTCGATGCAGGGACCTCGAAGCCCGGGAACGGCACCTTCTCGACCGAGAGGAAGATCCGCTCGGTCGGGATCGGCAGCTGATACGAGGGATCGCGAGCATCGTGCAGGCGCACGTCACGTGCGAAAACCCAGAGGTCGACGAGGAACGCCGAGCCCATGAGCCGCTGCCGCTGCTCGGGGATCCCGACCATCGTGTAGGTGAAGCGCTCGAAATCGTCTTTGATCTGCTGCGTCTGGGTGACCATCGTCGAGTACTCGATGTAGGAGACCCACGCGGTGGTCGGAGGGAACTTCTGTCCGAACATGAACAGCCCGAAGGAGCCGAGCACGAGCGTTATCGCCACGCTGAGACGCGCGATGCGCTTGGGAATGAACGCCGCGATGCCGGCGATACCAAGCCCGATCAGGATCGCGATCCACGGGCTCGCCGAGCCCTCGACACGACCGGCGTAGAAGTCGTCGAGCGGGAGCCAGCTGGCGTCGTAGAAGAGCAGGACCACCACACCGAGGATCGCCAGGGAGATGATCTGAGCCCCGAAGGCACGGGCCTTCTTGACGAAGACGAGCCACAGGCCTCCGATGAAGCCCAGGACGACACCGAGCATCGCAAGGCGGCTGACGCCGTTCTGGCGACTCTCATGCGCGGTCCCCAGCTCGGGGTTGAGTTTGCTGTTCTCGTCCTCAGCAGTCTGCTCGGCCGCGGTTTGAACCGGGTTGAAGTTAGTGAGTGCCCCGTAGAACTGATGGCCGCTGACCAATCCCAGCGGGATATAGAGCATGCCTGCGAGTACCCCGGCAACGAGGACCCCGGACGCTCCCACGGCCCAGCGATGACGCCCACCTCCCATCACGAGTGCGGTGGAGAAGGCGGCGACGGTTACGAAGACGACGAAGACCGGGATCGGCACCGGGTGGGTCAGAGCCAGCACGACGCCCGCGCAGCCCAGGGTCGCCAGATGCCCGTAGTCCTTCTGAGACACGGCCCACACGGCGAACGGGATAGCGAGGAACGTGATCGCGATCGCCAGCTCCTGAGGAAGGGGCCCGAGCTGACGGTTGAACGGCTCGTGCCACTCGGGGCGGGTGCCGAACAACCCGAAGGCTCCACCGGCGAGGATCGCCGCGCCCGGGTTACGGGTCAGGCGCAGGGTGGCGTAAAAGATCCCGAAGACCATCAGCATGCCGACGATCGGGCCCAGGAACCTCGTCACCTGAGCGGTGTCGACGAGGACCGAGAGCTTCCCAACGTAGGTGATGAGCGACGGCATGCCCATCGGGTAGATGCCGTCGGGCCAGAGGTTGTTGACCGCGAGTCCCTTGGCCCACGTCATGTGGACGTACGCGTCGGGGACGACCATGGCGTCGTTCTGCAGAACGATCTGAAGCCGGAGCCAGAACGACTGGAGCAGTACGAAGATCACCGGGACGGTGAACAGCAGGATCCCGGAGATAGACGACAGCCTGATCTGCGCCCGCGCGGCTCGCTTGGCCGTGGGAGGCGTTGCGACGCGGACCCTGTCGGCTTCGATCGCCCGCGGCGTCTGCCACCGGGTCTCGACCTCATCGACCGGGTCGTCCCAGCGGATCTCGACACGTGACCGGCGGCGGAAGAGCTTGGGGGCGGTCATCGCCAGTGAGCCCCGCTCGCTGGCGTCGTCGTCGTCCCACGTCGCGTTCGGGTCGACCGACCGGGTGCTGCGCTCGTCATGCGTCTCGACCACTCTCGTGGCAGCCCGGTGCATGACCGAGAAAACGCTCCCCAAGTGGAAGCCGTTCTTCCGGAACCGTGTGAAGTAGAGCGCGACGATGGCGAGACCGACGAGGGTTACCGTCTCGTACAGACGAACGGCGGCCAGCACATGGGTCACGACCAAGACGACCGCCATCCACCTGATGAAGTTGATGACGATCTCGTCGAGCCGGTTCCGGGCCGACTTCGGCCTGGGGAGGATGAATGCAGGGATCAGAACGAATCCCAGCATGAAAGACATGAGGACAAGGGTGAATGCGATGCCGTTATTGGTCATCGGACGGGCATCCATTCGGACTTTTGGTCTGCAGGGAGAAGGCTCCCCCGGTTGTTTTCCATATCTGTGTTTCGGCCTCTCGGTCGCTCCACTTCACGTCTTAGAGGCTACGGATGGAAGGTTCTGGGAACATCCGGCGTACGCAGGTAAGAAAGGCGCCTAACGTCCCAATTAATGTCGCCCGAACGGGTCCAGGGATGACCCCGATCGGCGGGGGCTTATGGCGAAGGGCCTACGTAATCTCTATGAGGGTCCTAGCCGCGGAAGCCGAACTCCCTCGCGATCGGGCCCCAGGTGCCCTCGCCGAGGATCGACTCGAGCTTGGGGATCGTGGAGCCCAACCGGGCATAGTGGACATAGCCCTCCCACCCCTTGAGCGGAAGGCGCGGGTGCCCGGGGTCCAGTTCCCGGGGGTGCAGGATCGCCATGGGCCTGAGACCCCGGCTCACCATCCTCCGGAGCCCCAGGCGGATCAGGCGCCGCGGGACCAGGCGGAAGAAGGCACCCGAGAGGAACGGGACCCTGAGGCGTCCCAGGGGATAGACGGCGGTCACGGGGATCCGCAGCAGCTCCCCCACGTAGCGCGGTTCGAGGACCGCCGTCGAGGAGCCGTAGAGGTTCGTCTTCACGGGGAACTCGCTCGAGTCGTAGCTGAACCCGTGGCTTGCGAGCTCTTCGCAGAACCACGGCGTCCTGGCGTCGTCGACCGACCATGAGGGAGCCCTGAACCCCAGCGGTTGCTCCCCGGTCAGGTCGCCGAGCGCCCCGGTCGACCGTTTCAGCTGTTCGACGAACCCCTCCCGGGTCATCCGGTAGATCAGGTCGTGGCGATAGCTGTGCGAGGCGATCTCGTGGCCGGCGTCGTGGAGCCGGCGAACCGCCCCCGGGTACTTTTCGGCGAACTCGCCCAGCACGAAACAGGTGCTCTGCACGCCCGCCGCGGCAGAGAGCTCGATCCACCGGTCGGTGTTCCGGTCCATCGCGTACTCGGTCCCCGCCGCCAAGGAGCGCATCTCTTCCTCGCGCCCGTCGAGCTGCTGGAAGTTGGCGTGCTGCCAGTCCTCGACATCGATCGTCAACAAGCCGTTCACGAGAGCCCCCGTGCTAGCCTCACGCCGTGCCGTCGCTCCCATTGCAGGGCCAAACCGTCGTCGTCACCGATGGGCTGTGGCGCAAGAGTCTGAGTGCGATCAGGTCCCTCGGTAAGGCGGGGGCCGAGGTCCACGTCACCGGCGACTCGCTCTTCACGACCGGCTTCTGGTCCCGCTACACGTCCCGGCGAGTTCGGGCGACCGATCCGGCCCGGGACGCCGCCGCCTTCGAGAAGGCGCTGCTGGCTCACCTCGAGAGACTCGATCGAGGTGCGGTGCTCCTACCGATGGAGGAAGCGACGATCAGATGGCTCACCGAACGAGCGCCTGTGGTCGCCGACCACGCACGCTTCCTGATCCCGGACGAGGACTCCCTGTCGGTCGCACTCGACAAAGGTAAGACGTTCGAGGTTGCGTCACAAGCAGGCATCCCGGCCCCCCACACCGATCTTCCCGAGGATCCCGCCGCACTGGCGCGCATCGCTGCGGATCTCGCGCCCGGGAGCTTCGTGGTCAAGCCTCGAGCCGGTTCGGGATCCACTGGGGTCGTTTACGGGGAGGAGCGCGATGCGGCTGCCTGGAGGGAGCATTGGGACCGCTACGGACCGATGGTCGTCCAGGAGCGGGTTCCCGCCGAGGGTCGAGCGGTCGGGGTCGCGTGCCTCTTCGACTCCTCCGGAACCTTGAAGGCGCGCTTCACCCACCAGCGCCTGAAGCAATACCCGGTCGGGGGCGGGCCGAGCACCGACCGGGAGAGCATCCACGAACCGCAGCTCGAGGCATGGAGCGAGGCCCTGCTCCGGTCGCTCGATTGGCGAGGTATCGCGATGGTGGAGTGGAAGCAGGATCCGGTGAGCGGAGGATTCCGCTTGCTCGAGATCAACCCGCGCTTCTGGGGCAGCCTGGAGCTGGCGGTCCGCGCCGGCATCGACTTCCCCACCCTCTACGCGCTCGCGACCCTGGGGGAAGAGGTTCCGGAGTCGTTCGACTACGCCGATCACGTCCGGTGCCGGTGGATGATGCCGGGCGACATCCTGCGCTACCTGTCGGACAAGGACCGGGAATCGCCTCGGCGCTTCCTCAAGGGAGCGATACGACTCGCGGAGGAATGGGATCGTCGGGACAAGCGAGGAGCGCTGGCGACCGTGGTCTGTACCGGGGCGTTGGCTCTTAACCCACGATACTGGCGTTACCTGCGACGCTGAGTCCCACCCTGGCGGGCTCCCACCGGACCGGGTTACCGGCACGGTCGGGACGAGAGACTGCGTCACGCTGCAACACGATCGGTTGCGCCGGCTTGTAAGCGCTCATCGGGGGAGGAGTCGGGGCACTGAGTACGCCCACTTCTGCTCCCACGGGACGCCACATGCGGTAACGGAATAGGGTCTGTCCGGCAACGATCCCGTCGGTCCAGCGGATCTTCTTCCCCTCTGCCTTGGTACGGGGGCGGAAGATGATGGGGATCTCTATGATGCGGGCGTCGAGACGAGAGCACTTGGCGTGCAGTTCCGCCTCGATCCCGAAACGGTCGGACTCGACGTGAAGGGCATCCCAGGTCGACTTAGACATCGCCCGAGCTGCGGTGGCCATGTCGGTGACCTCGGTGCGGTAAAGCGCCGATGCCAGACGAGTGACGGCCGTGTTGGCGAGCCACTGCCATGACGAGACGAGCTTCTTGTTGGCCTCGTGGATCCGCGTTCCGGTGACGATGTCGGCCTCGCCCGAGATGATCGGAGCGGCGAGACGAGCGATGTCGGCCGGGTCCAACTCGAGGTCGGAGTCCTGGAAGACGATGATGTCGCCGGTGACGAAGCGGACACCCTCCCGCAATGCGGCACCTTTACCTCGGTTCCGAGGCAGATAGACGACGCGGTCGATGAAGTCGCTGACCTTCTCGATCTCGGCGCGGGTTCCGTCGGTCGATCCGTCGTCCACGACGATGAGCTCGCCGACACATTCCTGGCGCCGGATCCGCCGAACGCACTCGGCGATCAGATGACGCTCGTTGTAAACCGGAACCACCACCGAGATGGTTGGGTGCGCGGCACCGGCAGGCACCGGGTCCATGACGCGCCGTCGGAACGGCAGCTCCACGACCTCGGCCCCAACCTCAGGAAGGGGTGCCTCCTCCACCACCGGAACCGCGACGGCTGCTGGCTGGTCCAACCAGATGACGTTCCTTCGTTCCATGCGCCCCAGCGGTTGCGGGATCGGCTGCTCGAGTTCGTAGGCAATCAGCGCGCCGGCCGCGTCGGCGACCGACCAGCGAGGCTCGTAACCGAGCATCCTCTGGGCGTGGGAGATGTCCGGAACCGACGGATCCGGGATCTCCGGGTCCGCCAGGTCCTCGAACCGTAGCGACGATCCGCTCTCGGCTACCTCGATCGCCAGGTGCGCGAGCTCGAATGTGGTGATGACCTCATCGGAGCCGAGCGTGAAGACGTGGCCGGCGGAGTCGTGCTCCAAGACGCTGATCAATCCGCGAAGCGCATCGTCGACGTAGCAGTAGGCAACCGTCTCGTGACCGGTGCCACCGAGGATGACGTCCTCGCCCCTCAGTGCGGTGTTCACGAACCGGTAGAGAAGCGTCTGGTGGTCGGCGGACTCGCGAGGTCCGACGACGTTGGCGAGCCGCACCACGCTGACGGGGAACCCGCTGGCGTTCGCGGCCTTGACCGCGAGCTGCTCCTTGTCCTCGTCCGAGGTCGCTGAGGTCCAGTCCGGAGAGGGCACCATGACCGTGCGGCGCCCGCGGTTGGCGGCAGCCGACAGGACGTTGATGGTTCCCTGGGCATTGACCCGCAAACGGCCGGGAGAGACGGGCTCGGTGAACTCGGAAGCCAGGTGAACCACCGCATCCGTGGACCCCACCGCATCCTCGACCACATCTTGATCCAGAACGGTGCCTTCGATGAAGGTGAACCCGGCGAGGTTCTTGACGTACTTGAGGTTGCGGAGGCTTCCACTCGAGAGGTCGTCGAGGACGACGACCTCATCGCCACGCCAGAGGAGGGTTTCGGCCAGGTGAGACCCGATGAACCCGGCCCCTCCAGTGATAAGTACTCTCACGTGCCCCTTCTTTCAGCGACCCGACCCGATCCCCACCGCCGTATTGCCGGCCCTCCTGCAGCGGTTTCAGCCGCTCGATCTGCTACTTCCAGAAACAGGAAGAACGTTCGTTACCGTAGACCATGCTGGGTACTTTTCCCAGACCTCTGCCAGGATTATCTACGACTTTTTTCCAGGCTACTAGGCCTTACGGCCCCCGAAAAAGGCCGCGTTAGAGGCGAAAAAGGGACATCTTGGAGCTCGATCGGGGTCGGTCGATCAAGCTGCTGCCGCGGACTCCTGCTCGGTCGCCGAAAAGGCCGCGAGACCGCGGGATGGGAGCCACAGGAATAGCACCCAGAGACCGCCGGCGAAGCTTGCACCGCCGGTGGCGAGCTGCGGGAAAATGCCTCCTGGAGTCACCAACACGACGCCGGTCATCGCCAGGGCGACGAGCGCCCCCTCGACGAGGGGTCGAGCCAGGATCGGCCTCAAAGGCCTGATCCCCGCCAGGAGGAGACCGGCGATCACGAGTTCGGTGGCGATGGTTGCGGCAACCGCGCCGTAGGCACCCCAAGTCGGGATCAACATGAGATTGAGTGCGAGGTTGGCGATCAGGGCCAGCGCCACCGCCGCGAGACGACGGGACCGCGCTCGGTGGGTCGCTGCCAGGACGACGCCGAAGAGATGGTTCACGAAACGGAACGGCAGGATCCATGCGAGCAACGCCAGGTATCTGCCGGTGTGACCGAAGTCGGAGCCGAAGAGCATCTCGGCGATCGGCGTGGCGAGAACGGTCAGCCCGGTAGCCAGTGGAAGCGCAGCGACGATCAGGATCCTCGAGGTCTTCTGGAACACGCTCTGCAGATGCTCGTCGTCGAGTCCCTCGGCCTGAGCCAGGATCGGATAGAGGGACGAACTGAAGGACACGGCGACGAGCGGAGCCGTGAGGAGGATCACCGATGCCGCGCCATACATACCGACCTCGGCCGATGGGTGGAAGATGGCAAGGACGAGGATGTCGAACCTGAGAAAGGTCGCGGTAAGCGAGTAGGAGACCGCCAAGGGCCATCCCTCATGGATCAGCCCGAGCCATCGGCGCGCCGCGATCTCGATCCGCACCGGCCCCCAGAGCCTCCGATACAGAACGAGGCAGAGGATCAGGTTCGCGACCCGCCCCGCGGTGAGCCCCAACATCGCCCCGCCGACGCCGAATCCGGCCCCCAGGGCAACGGCTACCGCGATCAGTGCGACCGCTCCCTCGACAACGCAGGTGACGGTCTCGTACTCCATCTTCTCGCGCGCATGGAATGTCGCTCGAAAGATGAGGATGGGCGCACTGACCGCAACGAATCCGCCGGCGGCGGCGAGTGCTTGCGCGGCATCGGAATGGACGCCGGTGAGGGCCGGGATCCCGGTAAGCAGTCCTCCGAAGATCAGCCCCAGCAGGCACGCCAGCGGAAGACTCCGCTCGAGCTCGCGGGGATCGCGCGTTCGAGCGAGTTCACGGATCAGACGGTTGTCGAGCCCCAGGACCGCAACGAACGCGAGGGTCCCAGCCAGGGTCCACGACAGAGAGAACGTCCCCATGCCCTTCGGGCCCAAGGTCCTCGCGACCATGATCGCGGCGATCGCCTTGGATCCACCCGACAGGGCGAAGGTGCCGAGCTGGCTCAGGGCGTTCTTCGCCACCGTCCGCCGCGACAGCGCTACCGCCATTAGGTTCTGCCGGTCGTCGAGACGACCGGCTCTCGCCGATCGCGCGGATCTGGCTTGGAGGGACGCACTGGATCTAGGAGGTCCAGCTTGGAGATAGCGCCGGCTTGTCGGTGAGGCGCCACCTCAGCTTCCCGTCCGGAAGGTCCTCGCCGGGACCCGCGTAGACGGCCAGATGATCGGTCGCCATCGCGATGTACTTCCCATCGGGTGAGAACACGGGCTGACGGTCGGACGAGTCGCTACCGATCAGGCGCTCGACGTCTCCGCTCGAGGCCTCCAGGGTGTAGATCTGCCAGACATCGTCGCGCCTCGTCGAGGCGAACGCGATCGTCGAGCCGTCGGGCGAGAAGCTCGGGAACAGATCCTCGCCCTCGGAGTCGTCGGTCAACCGTTCGATCGATCCGGACGCGATGTCGACGGAGTAGAGGCTGTAGTCGTCGTCGCCCGCCTTGGACGAATAGACGATGCGGCCCCCATTGGGGTCCCAGGTTGGATACACGTCCTCGGAGCCCCCGGAGGTCAATTGCTCGACCCCTCCCCCGTCGACCGAGGTGCTGAAGAGATGCCAGCTTTCGTCCGAGGAGCGGATGGACGCGAAGGCGATCTCTGTCCCATCCGGTGAGAACGTCGGATATGCGTCCGGGGCATCCCCCCTGGTGATCTGCTTCGCGCCGCTTCCGTCGGCGTTCGCCACCCAGATGTGGGTGATGCCGTCGTTACCGGCACTCGCATAGGCGAGGGAGTTTCCATCCGGAGACCAGGTCGGAGAGTCGATGAACTCACCGGGGACATCCAGTTCGATCACGTTCCCGGAGTCGAGGTCCTGAACGAAGAGTGACGTCGCGCCGACGGCAGTCTCCCGCACGAACGCGATCTTCCCGCTGAGGGCTCCCTCGGGAGGCGATACCTCACGGAGGCTCACCGGACGACGCTCGTTGGTGGGGCTGCAGGCGGCTGCCAGCACCCCCACCAGGAGTACCGCGACGATGGCGCGAAGGTTCTTCATCAGTCGAGGACCTGCTCGATCGTCGGGCCGGTGTTGAACAGCTCGTCCTGCTGGTACTCGTAGTCCTTGAACTGCTGCGACTCGTCGGCGAGCTTGAAGTCAGCCGTCCTGTTGATCCGGTAGATGCGGACGTTCGCGTCGTCGTAGTGGATCGTCATGTCAGAGTGGTACTGACGATAGGTTTCCGCCCACTCGTAGACGATCGCCATGATCCGGCCACGCTTGACTTCGGTCCGGTAGTACTCGTTGGTCGGGTTGTTGGCTCCCTCGGACAGGTCGAGACCGATCAACGGGTCCTTCTCTATGGTGATGTAAACGTCCTGCGTCGGGATCGGGAGCTCGTAACCGGGACGAACCGCGTCCTGGGTACGGATGTCCCGAGCGAACACCCAGAGCTCGACGAAGAAACCGTCACCGAGGATCCGTTGGCGTTGTTCGGGGATGCCCACGACTGTGTACGTGAAGTTCTCACTGCCACGCATGATCTTTCTGGTCTCGACCGAGATCGCCTCGTAGTCAGTGGTGACTCGGTCGTTCGTGTCCGCGCTGATCGGGAAGCGTGCGCTGAACATCATGATGGCGAGTACCGCAACCACCATCGAGATCGCCGCACGTGCCACGCCGACGCGCATCGGGATGATCGACAGGATGCCGGCCAGTCCCACGCCGTAACCGAGTGCGAGGGCCGGGGACACGATCCAGGCGATACGGATGGCGTAGAAGGCGTCGAGACCGAGGACCTTGGTGTCGAACATGACGACCAACACGACCGCAGCGGCCGACAATCCGATCATCATGGCTCCGGTGGTCCTGCGTTTGGTCGCCAGCATCACGAACCCGCCGAAGAAGCCGAACATCGCTCCGATCAGAGAGCCGATCGAGATCGCGTTCTGCCCGAAGTCCTCGACCGCGGCACGCTCGGCCGCGGTGTTGGCAACCCCGGGCTCGCCGACGAACGGCAACAGGTCGCGGATACCGGCGAACAGCGCCTTTCCGAACAACAGTCCGAGAGGGATATAGATCTGTCCCGCGAGACCACCGAGGAGCATCGCTCCGATGGTTTTCATCGCCGCAGCCATGCCTTGCTTCGCGAAGATCCCTGCACCGATGGCCAGCGCGCCGCCCATGGCGAAGAACACGAACAACGGCAAGGGGTGGATCATCGCCATAGCGAAGGCACCCGCCCCCACGGTCCAGAGGTGTCCCTTATGCCGTGAGGTGACCGCCATGCCAACGAAGGCCAGCGTGATCAGTGCGATCCCGAGACTGAGCTCCTGCGGCAGGGGCGCCGACTGACGGGCCCACGGCACCAGGAACTCGGCACGCGATCCGAAGATCCCGAAGATCGAGGCTGCGAACACGGCCGCACCGGGGTTACGGGTGAGTCTCAGTGTGGTGAACAGGGCGCCGACCGGGATCAGCAGGGTCATCAGCGGCCCGGCGAACCGGATCAAGTCGGCCATGTCCTGGCCGAGGCTGAACTTGTGCCACAGCGCCATGATGGCGTGGACCCCGTGCGGGTAGATGCCCTCGGTGTAGATCTGGTTCTGCTCGAGGAGCTTCGTCCACGTAAGGATCGTGTAGTTGTCGGACGGGCTCAGCGAGACGTTCGCCG
>WHTI01000057.1 GCA_009377815.1 Actinomycetota bacterium | reverse complement strand
ACCGGCGACTTCTCGCAGCCCGGCAATGCCGCCAAGCAGGGCTACGAGGTATGGCAGGAGATGGTCAACGAGGCGGGCGGCATCCTCGGTCGGGAGGTCGAACTCGTGATCCTCGACGACGCCAGCGACCAGAACACCGTGGTCGCCGACTACAACCGGCTTATCTCTCAAGAGAACGTGGACCTGCTGTTGGGGACGTTCTCATCTTTGCTCAACCTTCCGGCGTCGGCGGTTGCCGAGCGCAATCAGATGCTCTACGTCGAGCCGGCCGGTGGCGCCCCCGACATCTTCACCCGCGGGTTCGAGTACCTGTTCTTCGCTCAGCCGGCGACCGCGCCGCACCAAGCGGACATCTTCGTCGAGTACATCGAGAGCATGCCGGAGGGCGACCGTCCTGAGACCGCGGCGTATCCGACCCAGGACGACCCCTTCACGACGCCGGTTATCGATTCGATGAAGGAACAGTTGGAAGGCATCGGTGTCGAGACCGTTTATTACGAGGTGTATCCGCCGGACACCACGAACTTCGACACGATCGCCAACGCGATCGCCGCAGAGCAGCCCGACCTTTTGGCGCAGGGAGCGGTCTTCGAGGATGGTGTCGGTCTGATCCGGTCTCTGCAGAAGGTGGGCTTCAACCCGGAGCAGATGTTCCAGACGTCGGCGCCTTCGAACTCCACGCAGTACTCGGACGCGATCGGCGTAGATAACACCGAGGGGATGTTCTACACGGTGAGCTGGAGTGCCGAAGCCGACTACCCGCTCAACGCGGACTTCGTGGCCAACTACGACGAGAAGTTCGGAGGTGAACCCCCGGAGGACGCGGCCGATGCATTCGCTGCTGCCCAAGTGGTTCAGGCCGCGGTCGAGGCAGTGGGTGAGATCGACCAGGCCGCCCTGGCCGACTACCTCCACAACAACGAGATCGAAACGATCCTCGGCCCCCTCACGTGGGATGAAGCCGGCGAGCCGCAATCCGCATTCGTGCTGGCCCAGTGGCAGAGCGGCAAGCCCGAGGTCGTGCTGCCCGCCGAGGTGGCGACGGCCGAGTCGGTGATCTTCCCCAGGCCTGATTGGAGCAACTGAGCGGTTCCCCCAAATAAAGCCGGTCGGGTGTGAGGCCTATTCCGCCCGGCCGGCTTTACCCTCTAGCGGGAACCGAAAGGCGGATGTGAGCTAGGCGTGGAGAAGCTGATCCAGACCATCATCCTGGGACTGCTCATCGGGGGCGTCTACTCGTTGATGGCATCCGGCCTGACACTGATCTTCGGTGTCATGAACATCATCAACGTCGCTCACGGCGCCTTCCTCGTGCTTTCGGCGCTCGTTACCTGGGAGATCTGGAAGACGACCGGGATGGATCCGCTCCTGGCGGGGCTGATCACGACCCCGATGATGTTCGTGTTCGGGTGGGTCGTATACAAACTGTTCCTCCAGAGGATCAGGAACTCGGCTCCCTCGATGACGGTCCTCCTGACCTTCGGCCTCGCACTGGTACTCGAGGGCGGGATGGGCATCGTCACGCGCAATGTCTTCCGCTCGGTGACGCCCAGCTATTTCAGCTCGTCGTTCCATCTCGGACCCTTCTTCCTCCCCAAACCGCAGGTCTACGGGTGCATCGCCGCGATCACATTCATGGTTCTGCTCTATCTCGGTCTCACTCGTACGTGGACCGGTAGAGCGATCCGCGCGAGCTCTCAGAACCTGTCCAGCGCGCAGCTGATCGGCATCAGTTCGACGTCGGTGGCGGCACTGACCTTCGCGGTCGCCGCGGCCACGACCGGGTTCGGAGGTTCGATCCTCTCGGTCCTGTTCACGTTCTTCCCGGCGTCCCACTACGTCTGGATCTCGCGCCTTCTCGGCATCATCGTTCTCGGAGGGATGGGCAGCCTCCCCGGCGTCGTGATCGGGGCACTCGCTCTGGGGATCGCAGAGACGATGACCGCGACCTACATCTCGTTGAGGTGGGCGACCGTCGTCTTCTACGTGGTGATCCTCGCGGTCCTCCTCGTGCGGCCGCAGGGCATCCTCGGCGTCAAGCTCCGGCAGGATGTGGCGGTCGCGTGAAGGCCATCGAGGAGGTCACGGGAACGCGTTTCAAGCCGGTCTGGATCGTTGCTCTGCTGGCCCTCGCCGCTTTGATCGCGTTCCCTCTCCTGCAGCCCGACGACATCTACCGGCAGAACGTGCTCTTCCAGACGTTCCTACTCGCGGTCGGCGCGATCAGCTGGAACATCGTCTCGGGGTTCACCGGCTACGTGTCCCTGGGTCAGAGTGCTTTCCTCGGGATCGGCGCCTACACGGTGGCGATCATCTCGATTCGCAACGGTCTCGATCCGTTCCTCGTCGCACCGCTCGGGGGCCTGGCGGCGGCTCTGGTGGCCCTCGTCATCGGACTCATCGTCATGCGTACCCGCGGCCATGCGTTCGTGATTATCACGATCGCGCTGTTGCTGCTCTTCCAGACGATCGGGCTCAACCTCGGCTCACTCACCGGGGGCTCCAACGGACTGACGCTCCCTCTCCCGCAGTGGAACGTCGACTATCAGAATTTCCCGTTCTATTACTCGATGCTCGGCATCATGGTCATCACTCACCTCTTCTCGATGTGGATACGTCGTACGAAGTTCGGCACCGGGCTGATCGCGATCCGAGAGGACGAACAGAAGGCCGGCGGGATCGGGATCCACACCACGAGGTACAAGGTGTCGGCCTTCATCGCCAGCGCGGTGTTCATGGGCATCGCCGGAGGCATCTACGCGTACTACCTGACGTTCATCGATCCCCGAGGGATGTTCGACATCCTCGTGAGCGTGAGCATCGTGCTCGCGGTCCTCGTAGGGGGCCGGGGATCCATCTGGGGTCCGATCGTCGGAGCGTTCATCGTTCAACCACTCAACGAAGCTACCAATGTCTACGCGAAGGGCTCCCAATCGAGGCTGGTGTTCTTCGGAGGCGCGTTGATGGCCGTCGTGCTCTTCATGCCCGACGGGATCGTCACCACGATCACCCGGTTCTTCCGGGACCGGCGCCGGCGAGGCCGGGGCGTCGCGTCACTCGTACAGGACGCGATCAGTACGGAACGACCGAAGCTGACCGTGCTGCGCGATCAAGAAGCGGATCCATCCAGCGCTCTTCTCCGGGTCGAAGGGGCGTCCAAGGCGTTCGGTGGTCTGCAGGCGGTGGACGCGTGCTCGTTCGAGGTTCGGCAGGGAACGATCACCGGCTTGATCGGTCCGAACGGCTCCGGCAAGACCACCATGTTCAACCTCATCACCGGGATGATGACCCCCGACTCGGGTGAGATCGAGTTCCGCGGGAGGCGCATCGAGGGACTTCATGCGTGGGATCGAGCGCACCTGGGCCTCGGACGTACCTATCAGATAACCCGGCTCTTCAGGCAGATGACCGTCCTCGAGAACGTCATCGCCCCGCTCTCTGAGTTCCGCTGGCGACAACTCGGTGCCGATGGGATGCATGGACCCGAGAAGGACAAGGCTCTCGAGCTGCTCAACTACGTCGGGATGGGCAAGTTCGGAGAGGAGCGAGCCGGAGACCTATCGTTCGGCCAGCAGAAGCTCGTCGAACTGGCGCAGGTACTGATGCTCGAGCCACGACTCGTGCTCCTCGACGAACCCGCCGGCGGCATCAACCCCGTCCTGATCGAGCGGCTCGCGGGGCTGATCCAGGACCTCAACCAACAGGGCATCACGTTCCTCCTGGTGGAGCACAACATGCCGCTCGTTCTGAAGCTGTGCGATCCGGTGATCGTCGTGGCACGCGGTTCTCGTCTCGCGGAAGGCCATCCGGACGAGATCCGCCGTAACCCTCTGGTGCTCGACGCCTATCTCGGCGAGGGTTCCGACGACGACGAACTCGAGCCGGAGGCCGCGGGCTGATGCTCTCCCTCAAAGGCGTGGTGGCGGGATACGGCGGCGGCAACGTGCTGCAGGGCGTCGATCTCGACGTCGCCAAGGGATCGATCACGTGCATCGTGGGCCCGAACGGGGCCGGCAAGTCGACGGTCTTGCGAACGATCAGCGGTCTGCTCAGCCCTTCGGCCGGCACGATCGATCACCTCGGCAAACCGATCCACAAGCTGAACTGTCACTCCATCCTGTCCCAGGGCATCGTCCAGCTGCCGCAACACGACGCGCTGTTCCCCTTGATGACGGTGAGGGAGAACGTGATGCTGGGCGGATACCTGATCAGACGCAAGAAGGCACTCCTCGCCGAACGGTACGACTACGTCGAGAGCCTGATCCCGCTGGTACGAGAACGGCCCCACGACAAGGCAGGCAACCTCTCGGGGGGTCAGCGCCGGATGGTCGAACTCGGTCGCACCTTGATGCTGGATCCGTCCCTCATCCTCATGGACGAGCCGTCCCTCGGCCTCGACCCCAAGGCGGTCGCTCAGGTGTGGGATCTGATCAAGCTGTTCGTCGAGCAGGAGCGGACCATCCTGCTGGTGGAGCAGAACGTGAAGCTCGGTTTCAAGGTCGCGACCCACGGCGTGATCATGGAGGGCGGGAAGGTCCGGCGGGAGGGCGAACCGAGCGCACTGCTGGCCGACCCCGACATGGCCGCGCTCTATCTCGGCGGTACGATCCAGGAAGCCGCCCCGACCAACGGCAAGGAGCCCGATGGTGGATGACCGAGTAGCGAGCGCGGTCGCCCACTGGAAGCCGAGGTTCACAACCAACGGGGTCGTCCCCTTGGATTTCGAGAGGATCGTCGGCGGCCTCGAGGTCTGGGACGACTGGTGCCGGGCCTGGTGCGACGGAGCGGCGGTCCACGAGGCGCTCGGGCGCGAAGCGCTGGCCGCGGGGCGCAACCGTTCGGCCGGTGCACATCTGGCCCAGGCGGCCGTCTACTTCCACTTCGCCAAGTTCGTATTCGTCGACGATCTCGACCAGATGCGCTCGGCTCACGAGAGCGCCGTTCGCTGCCTCAACGATGCTCTTCCTCATCTCGACCCGCCGGGGGAGCGGCACGAGATCCCGTTCGAAGGCAGCACCCTGGTCGGGATCCTGAGGAAGCCATCGCCCGGAGGGGACCACGCCGCGGTGATCCTCGTCCCCGGGCTCGATTCGACCAAGGAGGAGCTTCGATCCACCGAGGCCCTGTTCCTCGAGCGGGGCCTCGCGACCTTTGCCGTCGACGGCCCCGGCCAGGGAGAAGCCGAGTACGACCTTGCCATCAGGGGTGACTGGGAGGTTCCGGGCGCGGCGCTCTACGAGTACCTCTCGTCGCAGCCGGGGATCGATGCCGGCCGCATCGGGGTGTGGGGGGTTAGCCTCGGCGGGTACTACGCGCCCCGCGTGGCGAGCGGCGTGCAGCAGATCAAGGCATGCGTGGCGCTGGCCGGACCCTACGACTTCGGCGCCATCTGGGAGGGGCTTCCGGAGCTGACCCGCAACACGTATCGCGTCCGGTCGAAGACCCCCGACGAGACCGCCGCCCGGGAGCACGCAGGGACGCTTTCGCTGGCCGGGAGGACCGAGAGCATCACCTGTCCGCTCCAGGTCGTGATGGGGAAGCTCGACCGGATCATCCCGTGGCAGCAGGCACAGCGTGTGGTCGAGGAAGTGGGGCGGAACGCCGAGTTCCTTCTGCTTGAAGACGGGAACCACGGCCTCGCCAACATCGCGTATAAGCACCGCTACCGCAGCGCGGACTGGATGGCAGCCCAGCTCGCGGGAGCCTGAGGTGCCCGAGAGCGACGTCGTCGTTGCCGGTGCGGGGCACAACAGCCTGATAGCGGCCGCCTACCTGGCCGGGGCCGGTTTCCGGGTCACGGTCCTTGAGGCTCGCGATCAGATCGGCGGCAACACCATCACCGAGGAGCTCACGTTGCCTGGATTCCGGCACGATTCCTGTTCGAGCGCGCACGTGCTGATCCAGTCGAACCCGGTCCTGCGCAACAACGAGCTACACCTCGACCGCTACGGCCTGCGCTACGAGTTCACCGACCCCGCGGTCGTCATGCCGCTCGCCGGGCGCAGCATCACGATGTGGCGCGACCGTTCCCGGACGGCACAGGAGATAGCGCGCTTCTCGCCGCGCGATGCGACCGCGTACCTCTCGATGCTGGACGAGTGGGACTCCGGGTTGAAACAGGTGCACGGCGGGGTCAGTAACCTTCCGCCGCACGAGCTCGCGCTCGACACCCCCGAAGAGCGCGCCTATGCGGCCGTCCACGCGCAGAGCGCGTGGGATCTCGTTCACGAACGCTTCGAGCACGAACACGTCCGGTCGTTCATCCTTTGGCTCGCGTTCGCGACGATCCAGGATGTGCGCCGCCCGGGAACCGGGGTCCTTCCGATCTCGGTCACCGCGGGGCGTCAGGAGTTCGGGTGGGCGACGCCGGTCGGCGGATCCGGCATGCTCCCGATCGCCCTGGCGCGCTCGATCGAAGATCACGGCGGCACGATCATCACCGGCGCTCCCGTGGCCGAGATCGTCATCGAGAACGGCCGGGCAACCGGGGTGGTGACCGAGGGAGGAACCCTCTACCGAGCTTCCCGGGCGGTGCTGTCGACGATCCATATCGCCAAGCTCCCCGAGGTTCTTCCCGACGGGGTTCTACCGGCGGACTTCGTCGACGGGGTCGCGGGGTGGAAGCCCGGGCTGCGCCTGTTCGCGGTGCATCTGGCCCTCGGGGAGGTTCCTGCGTTCCGGACCGGTTCGGGATGGCTGCGCTCCACCGCGGGGGCCCTGGGGAGCGCCGGGGGCCTCGTGGAGCAGATCGTGGCCCACGACGCCGGGCGGACCTACGACACCGATCCCTGGATCCTCGTGGTGAACTCGTGCGTCGTCGACCCCGAGCGCGCGCCCCAAGGTGGGGCCACCCTCAAGCTTCTGACCATCGCGCCCCGGGAACTGGTGGGGGCCGGATGGTCGACCGAGCGGGACCGCTTCGCCCGCTCCCTGATCGGACGGGTCGCCCGTGACATGGACTTCGAGCCGGACGATCCTCTGGCGGTCCTTCCCGAGTGCGCCCTCGATCTCGAGGAGCGCAACCCCCACAACCATCTCGGCTCCTGCCATGGGGGAGAACTGTCACCCGAACAGTCCGGCACGAACCGCCCACTTCCGGGGTGGTCGCAGTACCGGATGCCGGTTCCGGGGCTCTATCAGACCGGGGCCACGACACATCCGGGGGGATCGGTTTCGGGCCGACCCGGCCGGAACGCCGCCCGCGTCATGCTCGCCGACCTGGGGGTCGACCCCGCTACGGTTATGGGATAGGGGAGCACGTCCGAGAGTAGGATCGTGCCCTGCCACAACCAACCGAGGTGCGTATCCCCCCCACTATGGAGGCGATGTGAAAGACGGTGTTGGTTCCGCAACCGAGACGCCACCCGCGCGTCACGTGAACCTCAGCGAACCCGAGCTCGTCGAGGCCGCGGTTCTCCGAGATGAGGGCGTGCTGGCGAGGTCCGGGGCCCTGGTCGCCTATACCGGGGAGCACACCGGTCGATCTCCCAAGGACCGGTTCATCGTTGCCCACGGCGAGACCAAGGATCGGGTCGACTGGGGCGGTTTCAACCAGCAGGTTGATCCTGCGGCCTTCGATGCTCTGTGGGACAAGGCCGAGAAGCATATGGAGTCCCGCGATGTCTTCGTTATCGACGGATTCGTCGGAGCGGACCCGGCCCACACCCTGAAGGTTCGCGTCCGAACCGAGTTCGCGTGGCACGCGTTGTTCTGCCGTCAGCTCTTCCGTCGTCCGACGCCTGAAGAGCTTCCCGACTTCGAGCCCGACTTCACCCTCTTTTCGGCAGCGACGCTCGAAGCCGACCCTGAGGTGGACGGCACCCGTACCAGCACGTTCGTGGGTCTCGACCTCGAACGGCGCAAGGTCCTGATCGTGGGGAGCAGATACGCGGGCGAGATGAAGAAATCGATCTTCTCGGCGGCCAACGTCCTCTTCCCGATGGACGGCGTGCTGACGATGCACTGCTCGGCCAACGTCGACGACGGGGGCCGGGTGGCGCTGTTCTTCGGACTGTCCGGGACCGGCAAGACGACCTTGTCGGCCGACGAGGGTCGCTATCTCATCGGCGATGACGAACACGGTTGGTCGGACAACGGGGTCTTCAACCTCGAGGGCGGCTGCTACGCGAAGTGCATCGATCTCTCGCAGGAGAAGGAACCCCAGATCTTCCATGCGATCCGGTTCGGCTCGATCCTCGAGAACGTCGTCCTGGACGAACGCCGGACCGAGCAGTACGAGGACGGCAGTCTGACCGAGAACACGCGCGCTGTGTATCCGGTGGAGTTCATCCCCGGCTTCGTCGAGGACGGGCGCGCCGGACACGCCTCCGCGGTGGTGTTCCTGACCGCCGATGCGTTCGGGGCCCTGCCCCCGGTCTCGATCCTGTCGAAGGACGCCGCGATCTATCACTTCCTGTCCGGCTTCACCTCGAAGCTGGCCGGAACGGAGGTGGGCCTGGGAACGGAGCCCGAGGCCACGTTCTCCACCTGCTTCGGGGCGCCGTTCCTTCCGCTCGCTCCGTCGGCCTATGCGGAGATGCTGGCCGATAAGATCGACCGCCACTCGCCGGAGGTGTTCCTGATCAACACCGGCTGGACCGGAGGGCCGTACGGCGTCGGGCACCGCATCGACCTTGGGGTCACCCGTCAGATCGTGCGCGCCGCCACCACGGGCGCCCTGCACGGGGTTGAGACGTGGCGTCACCCCATCTTCAACCTCGACGTCCCGAAGACCTGTTCGGGGATCAGCGATCACCTCCTGGACCCGAGCGCCTCGTGGCCGGACAAGGAGGCGTACGAGTCCCAAGCGCGCGAGCTCGCGCAGTCGTTCAGGAAGAACTTCGCTCGTTTCACCGGTACCGTCTCGTCGGACGTCGAGCGGGCTGGGCCGGTCGACCTCTAGAGGGAGCGGTCGACGATCGCCGCACGGCCAGCGCCTGAGCGGCGGCCTCCTTGATCGCGACGTAGCCGGTACAACGACAGAGGTTGGACGCCAGCAACTCGACGAGTGCATCCGCGTCGGGCTCGATCCCCATGCGGTGGGCCCCCTCCAGTAGCATCACGAATCCTGGGGTGCAGAAGCCGCACTGCAGGCCGAAGTTGTCGACGAAGGCTTGCTGGATCGGGTGCAACCGTTCGCCGTCGGCGAGTCCCTCGATGGTGGTGATCTTCGAGCCCCCTGCTTGGACCGCGAACATCAGGCAGGAACGGACGGGGGAGTCGTCGACCAGCACAGTGCAGGCGCCACAGACCCCGTGCTCGCAGCCGAGGTGGGTGCCGGTCATGCCCAGGTCTTCTCGCAGCGTATCCGCGAGGGTTCGACGAGGTTCGACGTCGACGGTCTGTGACGTTCCGTTGACGGTGAGTTGTACCTTCACGCCGCGCGCCCCACGGCCTGCTGCAACGCCCTCATCACAAGGACCTTGGCGAGGTGCCGGCGGTAGCCCGACGAGCACTGGGCGTCCTCGATCGGCTGGAGCGAGTCGGCCGCGATCGTCGCCGCCTCCGCGATGGCTTCGGTGGTAACCCTCTGGCCGGCGAGGGACGTTTCCGCAGCGGAGGGGCGCGACGGCGTCGATTCGGCCCCCGCCAACCCGATGCGGACCTCCCCGAAGGCGTCGCCGTCGAGGCGTACCAGGGCGAGCGCGGCCACGGTCGCGAAGTCGCCCGCGG
Source organism: Actinomycetota bacterium (assembly GCA_009377815.1). GTDB lineage: Bacteria > Actinomycetota > CADDZG01 > CADDZG01 > WHSQ01 > WHTI01. Next base: position 7,023 of record WHTI01000057.1, on the reverse strand, counting down.
TCCGAGCGATCTCGGCGAACCCGAACGTACCGCTCCCCAAGAGCGGTATCCGGACCTCGGTGACGATTTCGTCCTCTCGCAGCGCGGTCGTGAACGGCCCGAGGAAGAATCCCGCGGCGGGGATCTCTCGCGTCCCGCCGGCGCTGCGGGCGACGACGGTCGCCTCGGTGGCGAGCGCCAGCGCGCACCATTCGGCCGCGGGATCGGCATGGACCAGGCTCCCCACGAAGGTGCCCCGGGTGCGGATCGGGAGGTGACCCACATGCTGCGAGATCTCGGCGAGGGCGCCCGCCAGAGGGTCGTCGAACCCCGGCCGGGCCAGATCCATATGGCGCACGAGCATCCCGATCGTGGCCGTTCCTCCCGCGACCGTGACCCGGTCGTATCCGGGGATCCCGTTGATGTCGATGATGGCCCCCGGTGCCGTCAGGCGGAGATTCATCGCCGGGACCAGGCTCTGGCCGCCCGCCAGCACCTTGGTGTCGGGGCTCGCGGCCAGAGCGGAGAGCGCCTCGTCGAGATCGAGGGGGGCGATGTATCGGAACGGGCTGGGCTTCATCGACCTCGTATCCTAGGGTGACTGCAATCGGTTGCAGCTTACCGTCGAGGACCCGGTCAGGAGGTGCGGTTGTCCCACATCGGCTCCAGCCCGCCGCGGCCGGAGGATCCGGGTCTGGTCGCGGGCACGCACCCGTACGTGGCCGATATCGGCGTCGGCGGCTGCCTCGATGCGGTGTTCGTAAGGAGCTACGACGCGCATGGAAGCCTGGTCTCGGTCGATGCGAGCGAGGCGGGATCGGTTCCCGGGGTCGCCGGGGCGTGGGCGGCTGCGGACCTCCCCGAGCTCCCCGACGTCCCCTTCCCTCCCGGCTCCCGGTCTCCGGCGGAGATGGGACGACCGGCCCTGGCGCGCGGACGGGTCCGCTACGTGGGCGAGCCGGTGGCGGTCGTGCTCGCCGCCGATCGTTACGCCGCGGAAGATGGCGCTGGGCTCGTGATGGTCGAGATCGACCCCCTGCCACCGTTGCTCGATCCGGGCGAGGCCGCCGCCTCGGGGACGAGCCTGTTCGACGACTGCGACAACGTTGCGGCCGTCCGCGAGTACGGCGCACCGGTCGGTGACGTGATGGACCGGGCTCCCGTGGTGATCGAAGACACCATCCGCAACCAGAGGGTGGTGCCGTCCTCGATCGAGGCCCGTGCCATCCTGGTGGTGCCCGAGGCCGGGGGTCTCACGATCTGGGCGTCGCATCAGGCACCCCACCGGCTCCAGCGTTCGCTGGCGAAGACCCTGGGGCTCGATCCCTCTTCGGTCCGCGTGGTCGTCCCGCGCGTGGGCGGCGCGTTCGGCGCCAAGAGTCAGACGTATCCGGAGTACGTGGTCGTCGCTTACCTCTCGATGATGCTCGGCCGTCCCGTCCGCTGGATCGAGGATCGCAGGGAGGCCTTCGCGGGAGCGACACACGGCCGAGGTCAGACGCAGCACCTGCGGCTGGCGGCCGACGAAGAGGGCCGGATCCTCGCCTTGGAGGCCCTGATCGACGCCGATGTCGGCGCCTACCCCCACACGGGAGAGCTCGTGCCGTCGATGACCGCGTGGGTCATGTCGGGGGCCTACGAGATCCCCAACCTTTTCGTCCGGACCCGGGCGGTCGTCACGAACCAGACGCCGACCGCGTCGTATCGGGGAGCCGGGCGGCCCGAGGCAGCTTTCGCGGTCGAACGGATGGTCGACAAGCTGGCACATCGCCTGAGCATCGATCCGGCCGAGATCAGGCGACGGAACTTCATCCCCCCGGATCACTTTCCCTACGGATCACCGACCGGGGCGCTGTATGACAGCGCCCGCCATTCGGAGGCCCTGGATCAGGCCCTCGAGTTGATCGACTACGAGGGCTTGCGATCGGAGCAGGCCCGGCGGCGCGCCGCCGGTGAGGGTCCGTTGTTGGGGATCGGGATGGCGAGCTACGTCGAGCGTTCCGGCGGACAGCCGGGGACGAGTGAGTACGGATCGGTGGAGATCGATCCGGACGGGACCATCGTGGCTCGCAGCGGGACCAGCCCCCAGGGGCAGGGGAACACGACCGTCCTTGCGCAGATCGTCGCGGACGCCTTCGGCGCAGACCTCGACCGCGTCCGGATCGTGCAATCGGATACCTCCGAGGTGCCCTCCGGCACCGGCACGTTCGCGTCCCGCAGCGTTCAGGTAGGCGGTTCGGCGCTCCATCAGGCCTCGGTCGAGGTGATCGAGGAGGCCCTGCGGCGCGGCGCCAAGCGCTTCGGCGCGGCGGCCTCCGACGTGGCGTACTCGGACGGCAGGATCACCTCGATCTCAGGTGGGTCCGTGGAGCTGGTCGATCTGCTCGCCGACGGCCCGCTGGTGTCGGAGATCGAGTTCTCGGCGCCCCAGGCGTTCCCCTTCGGCACCTACGTCGTGGCGCTCGAGGTAGACCTCGATACGGGTGGGATCGGGTTGCTGCGGATCGCGGTGGTAGACGACTGCGGGGTGGTGGTCAACCCGGCGGGGGTGCGGGGGCAGACGATCGGGTCGCTCGCTCAGGGGATAGGCCAGGCCTTGTTCGAGGCCATCCCCTACGACGAGGGTGGGCAGCCGCTGGTCTCGACCATGATGGATTACTCGCTCCCGACCGCGGCCGAGATCCCCGAGCTTCGCCTCGGCGAGATCGTCACCCCGAACCCCAACGTGCCCTTGGGGACGAAGGGCGCGGGGGAGGCCGGGTGCATCGGTGCCCCGCCGGCGATCGTCAACGCCGTCGTCGACGCCCTGGCCGGTTACGACGCCGGGATCGAGATGCCGGTCACGCCGGAGAAGGTCTGGCGCGCCCTCGCACGGCGCGACGATCGGGAGGTTTGAGCTCAGCCGCGCTCCGCCTCGGCGGGATCGCCGGGGAGACTTGACAGCGCGGGCCGGGCGGGAAGAGACTGCAATCGATTGCGGCGGTTGCCGGCATAACGTCGATGCGGCCCTCGGCCGTGCGAGATGACAGGGGTTGCTATGGGTCTCAAGAGCTTCGGAACCATGAACGTCGACTGGGAGAACCGGGTCGACATGGAGAGGCTCCGCACCCAGCGGCTGGAGCGCGTCTCCCGGATGCTGGAGGAGTCGGACTGCGGCGCCCTCCTGTGCTTCGACATGACCAACATCCGCTACATCACCGCGACCCACATCGGGACCTGGGCGCAGGACAAGCTCAACCGGTTCTGCCTGCTGCCCCGCGGCGATCAACCGATCATGTGGGACTTCGGATCCGCGGCCCGTCATCACCAGCTATACAACCCGTGGTTGGGGGAGCGGTCGCGCGCCGGGATCTCGACCCTGCGCGGCGCGATGTCGCCGGAATCGGGACGCGCCGAGGACGTCGCCCGCAAGATCAAGATCGAGCTCAGCGAGCGCGGCCTCCTGGATAGCCCGGTGGGCATCGACGCGATCGAACTTCCGGTGCTGTTCGCCCTGCAGGCCGAGGGGATCGAGGTCGTCGACGGGCAGCAGATCATGCAGAAGGCGCGTCTCATCAAGACCGAGGACGAGACAACCCTGCTCAACACGGCCTGCGCGATGGTCGACGCCGCCTACGAAGAGCTCTACAAGGCGATGAAGCCGGGGATGAAGGAGAACGAGTGCGTCGGGCTCGTGAACAAGGTCCTGTACGACCTCGGTTCGGAGTTCGTCGAGGGTGTCAACGCGATCTCGGGGGAACGTTGCAACCCACACCCACACGTGTACACGGACCGGATGCTGCGCCCCGGTGATCCCGCTTACTTCGACATCCTTCACAGCTTCATGGGTTATCGCACGTGCTACTACCGGACCTTCGCGATCGGCAGCGCGTCCCAGGCTCAGGTCGATGCCTACGCCCGCTGTCGCGAGATGCTCGACGAGGCGATCTCGTTGATCAAGCCTGGCGTGACCACCGGCGACGTCGTGTCGATCTGGCCCAAGGCCGAGGACTTCGGGTTCCCCAACGAGGAGGCGGCGTTCGCCCTGCAGTTCGGTCACGGCGTGGGGCTGTCGATCTGGGAGAAGCCGATCTTCAGCCGTCTGGTTTCCCTCGATCATCCCGAGCCAATCGAGGAGGGGATGGTGTTCGCCCTCGAGACCTTCTGGCCGGCGGCGGACGGGTGGTCCGCCGCGCGGATCGAGGAGCAGCTCGTGGTGACCGCCGACGGTTCCGAGATCATCACGCGCTTCCCGGCCGAGAAGCTGATGGTTGCGGGACACCGCTACTACACCGCGACCGGTCCGCTTCCTACGACCCGTGAAACGCAGTCCAACCTCAACACCTAACTTCCAAGCACCGCGTCGCGACATGAGGAGCGTGAGACATGGTCGTCACCGATCGCAAGCTGATCCGGGGCCTGCTTCACATCGGAGGTAAGCAGCGAGGGTCGTCGGATTCATCGACCTTCGACGTCACCGATCCCTCGGATGGATCCGTGATCGCGACGGTGGCCAACGGCACCGTTGAAGACGCGCACGCCTGCGTGGAGGCCGCGGCCGCCGCGGCCGGAGCCTGGGGCGCCGCGGCACCGAGGGAGCGGGCCGAGATCCTCCGGCGCTCGTTCGAATCGATGACCGCGCGCGCGGAAGAGATCGCGACCCTGATCACCCGGGAGAACGGTAAGCCGCTGTCCGACGCTCGTTCGGAGACCGCCTACGCAGCGGAGTTCTTCCGCTGGTACTCCGAGGAGGCGGTCCGTAGCTCCGGTGAGGTCATGACCGCACCGAGCGGCGCCAACCGGATCATGGTGCTCCGTCAACCGGTGGGGATCTGCGTTCTCGTCACGCCGTGGAACTTCCCCGCCGCGATGGCAACCCGCAAGATCGGCCCCGCGCTGGCCGCCGGCTGCACCTGCATCCTCAAGCCGGCTTCGGATACCCCCTTGACCGCTCTGCTGGTCGCCTCGATCCTCGAGGAGGCTGGCGTTCCTCCCGGAGTCGTCAACGTGCTTCCGTCCCGTCGTTCTGGTGAGGTGGTGGCCACGATGGTCGACGATCCCCGGGTCCGCAAGCTGTCGTTCACCGGCTCGACCGAGGTGGGACGCACCCTCCTGGAGGTTGCGGCTCGCACGGTCACGAACACCTCCATGGAACTCGGAGGCAATGCGCCGTTCCTCGTCTTCGCCGATGCCGACCTCGAGGCCGCCGCCGAAGGAGCGATGATCGCCAAGATGCGCAACGTCGGCGAGGCATGCACCGCGGCGAATCGCTTCTATGTCGAGGCACCGGTGGCGGAGGAGTTCTCCCGGATGCTGTCCGACCGGATGAAGTCGCTGCGCATCGGCAGCGGACTCGAGGAGGGCACCCAGGTGGGGCCGTTGATCAACGAGGCCGCGCGCGACAAGATCGACGAACTCCTGTCCGACGCCCTCGACCGCGGCGCGGACGTGGTGACCGGCGGCGGACGCCCCGACCGCCCGGGCTTCTTCTTCGAGCCGACCGTGGTCGAGGGGGTCGCTCCGGACTCGATGATCCTGTCCGAAGAGATCTTCGGGCCGGTCGCTCCGATCGTTACCTTCACCGACGAGGCCGACGCCATCGTCATGGCCAACGACACCGAGTATGGGCTCGTGTCCTATCTCTACACCGGCGACCTCGCCCGCGGCCTGCGGGTATCGGAGGCGCTGGAGGCCGGGATGATCGGGTTGAACCGCGGCATCGTCTCCGACCCCGCGGCACCGTTCGGAGGGGTTAAGCAGTCTGGGATCGGCCGCGAGGGTGGTCACGAGGGGATGCTCGACTACACCGAGTCGAAGTACATCGCCACCAACTGGTAGTCGGTGGCTCAGGCGATGGCGTCGTAGAGGAGCTTCCCCGCGGTCACCACCATCACGCCGAGTACGGCCTTGTCGAAGTACCGATGCGGCATCCGCTTGGCGGCCGCGGACCCGAGCGGGAGCATGATCATGATCGGGATCAACGACAGCAGGCCGCGGACGAGACGTTCCCCGTTGAACAGGCCGACGCCCACAAGCGTCACCGTCTGCACCACGGCGAAGACCTGGAACATGGTGGTGACCGCGAAGACGTACGCCTCCTTAGGCATCCGGAAGCTGTGTAGGTAGGTCGTGACGACCGGTCCGGAGATCCCGGTCGCACCTTGCAGGGCACCGGCGAAGGTTCCGACGAATGGGGATGTATAGCGGGTCACCTGAGGCTCGAGCTTGAGATCGGGCTTGAGGAAGAACAACGCGACGTAGAAGAAGACCATCGAGGCGAGAACCCCCGACAGGATCTGCTCGTTCAGCGAGGTGAGCAGCCAGGTCCCGGCCACCCCGCCGACCGATCCGGTGATCAGCAACACCGGCAGGTCGCGGGTGTGGTGACGGCTGCCCCGATTCACTATCAGGAGCCAGGTGTTGGTGACGATGCCGGGGATCGCCATGATCACGATCGCCGGCTCGACCCCGATGAACGTCGCCATGACCGGGATCGCGAACATCGGCAATCCCGACCCGGTGACCCCTTTGGCGAAGGCACCGACCGCCATCGCGAGGATCACGAGTATCAGTTCCATGACCCCGCATCATGGACGCTCGACCGCCTTATTGCAATCGTTTGCAGAGCGTCGCTATGCTGCTGAGGATGCCGGACCACGGACCCCACGCCGAGCCTTACCCGCGCTTCTCCGCGTCCGAGATGGACCGGCGCCGGCGCGCCCTGCACGAGATCATGGCGGCGCACGGCGCGACCCACGCCGTGCTGTGCGGAGCGAACCGGAACGGCTCGGGGGTGCAGTGGCTGACCGGCTGGCCCGTCACGCGCGAGGCCATGGTGCTGGTCGAACCCGGCGAGCGCGACGTCCTGCTCGTGCAGTTCTACAACCACGTCCCTGCCGCGACGCGGATCGCGATGAGCGCCGAGGTGAGGTGGGGTGGGCCGTCGACCTCCGAGACGATGGCCTCGTTGCTGCGAGCGCGCTCCGCGCGCCGGGTCGCAACGCTCGGTCCGGTGGGGGTTGGGTGGCACGAGGAGCTGTCGTCGGCCGCCGAGCTGGTGGCGGT
>WHTI01000466.1 GCA_009377815.1 Actinomycetota bacterium | reverse complement strand
TGGGGGAGAAGGCCGTCGAGGCCCAGGTCGTGTCGTTCATCGTGGGTGAAGGCAGTCCCCTTGCCCAGGATGGGATGTTTGAGAAGCTCCCGCCCCCGCAGGGTCGTCTCGACAGGTGAAGTCATACCGCGCAGGATAGAGACCGCCCTAACCCCGTTCTGGCGCGTGGTTCGAGCGGTATGGGCCTCGAATTGCGCGCGAGAACGGGTATCCGGAGCGGGTGTACCCCGCCTAGCCGTCGCCGAAACCGGTGGCGGCGAGCTCGGTGAGGGCGGCGAGGGCGGCGGCGGCGTCGGGGCCGGTGGCGGTGACCCGGAGACGGTGCCCTCTGGCGGCGCCGAGGGTGGCCACGGCGACCATCGAAGCGGCGTTGACGGGGCCTTTGCCGGTGGTGAGGTTGGTGGCCTGGACATCGGCGTCGAAGCCCCCGGCCGTTTTGACGAAACGCACCGCGGGGCGGGCGTGGAGACCGTGCTCGGGGGTGACGTCGATCTCGATCTCGTGGACATCGCCGGGTTCATCGACGACCGGAGGGGATTCATCAGACTCAGCCTCGACGTCTCCGAGGTGGGCTCGCTTGGCGTCGAGGGCGCGGGTGGCCTCGGCGACGACGGCTTCGAGGTCGGCGCCGGCCCCGGCCACGGCGGCGGTGGCCACGGCCGCCTCTACCAAGGGCGCCGAGGAGAGCCGCACCTTTGCCCGCAGACCCTTATCGAGGAAGTCGAGTGCGGTCTCGGCGGACAGGACCGCCGAGCCGAGGTCCATGAGCACCAGGATTCCGTCGCTGTCGGACAACTCCTCGATGGCGGCCATCACCTTCATGGCGTCGGTCCCGATCGGGTTGTCGGGATCGTCGACCCCGCCGGCGGCGATCATGGGGACGGAACTCTCCCCCATACCACGCGCCAACTCGACCACCGCCTCGGCCAGGGGTTGGCTGTGAGACACGATGACGATCCCGATCACGGACGCCCCTGCAAGGGACCGATCTCGCTCGTTTACTCGACCCAGTCGAAGGTCCGGGTGACCGCCTTCTTCCACATGGC
>WHTI01000414.1 GCA_009377815.1 Actinomycetota bacterium | reverse complement strand
GGGATCACACCGTGGCCGACCTTGTACCACTGGGATCTTCCCACCGCCGTCCAGGACCGCGGTGGCTGGCCGGGGCGGTCCACCGTCGACGAGTTCGTCCGCTACACCGAGACGGTCGTCGATCGACTCGGTGACCGGGTCGACCATTGGATCACCCACAATGAACCGTGGGTGGCGACGATGCTGGGACACAAGGACGGCTACTTCGCCCCCGGCATCGCCGATTGGAGGCCGGCGCTGCGCGCCGGTCACCACATCCTGCTCTCCCACGGTCGGGCCACCGCGTCCATCCGGGAGCAAGTTCCCGATGCCACGGTGGGCATCGCCCTCGATTGCCGACCCGCCTATCCCGCATCCGACTCCCCCGGCGACATCGAGGCCGCCCGCCACTTCGACGGGTATCGGAACCGGTGGTTCTTCGACCCCGTCCACGGAAAGGGATACCCCGCCGACATGGTCGAGGCGTACCACGAGGCGGGACGGTTCGAGTCCGGGCCCCTCGACTTCGTCGCGGACGGAGACATGGAGGTCATCGCCACCCCACTCGACTTCGTGGGAATCAACTACTACACCTCGCTGGCGGCGACACCGGAGAATCAGGAAGCGGAGAGCACACCGGTCGAGCCCGGGTCCAACCCGCCCCCCGGATACACCGAGATGGGCTGGGCGATCACCCCGGAGTGGTTCACCCGCTTCATCCTCCGGGTGAACGAGGACTATGCACCGAGGGCGATCGTCATCACCGAGAACGGGGCCAGCTTCTCGGACGGCCCCGACATGTCGGGTCAGATCGACGACCAACGGCGGATCGACTATCTCGACTCCCACATCGCCGCCGTCGGCGAGGCGAGGGACCAGGGCGCCCTCGTCACCGGATACTTCGAGTGGTCCCTCCTCGACAACCTGGAGTGGGTGGCCGGTTACGGCCAGCGCTTCGGCATCGTCCACGTCGACTTCGACACCGGCACCCGCACCCCCAAGGCCAGCTACCGCTGGTACCGCGACCGTATCGCCCGGGGCTGGTAGTACCCCGCGATACACGCGGGCTGATCCGCTCGCGCTCGGACGGCAACCTCCAGCAAAACTGTCACTGACGGTTTGTATTGTTCTAGGTATGTTAGAAGTAGTAGACCACCAACTAGATGAAGGGTACTCGGATGACCAGTATCGGGATGGTGGGCAGCTCGATGCCCTGGGGGCGATGGATCCGGGACCGGAGCTGGCATCGGTGTTGG
>WHTI01000255.1 GCA_009377815.1 Actinomycetota bacterium | reverse complement strand
CCGACCCGACGCCGAGCTTCGAGTCGCCGCTGGCGGACAACGGCACGATCACCTTCGCTCCGATCGCGATCGACGAGGGCAGCGTGCCGGTGGATGCCGAGATCTTCGTCGGCGACCACGAGCAGCGCGCCACGCCGATCGCCGACACCAACTCTGCCAGCGAGCTCGGTGACAGTGCCAGCTTCGTGCCCGGGACATACGACCTCATCGTGCGAGCCGATGGCTACGGCGCACAGCGCCTAACGGTCACGGTACGACCAGGCCGAAGCAGGACACTTACGGTCCGGATGCCGACTAACTGGGCATCGCTCAACAAGGGCGCCAATGCATACGGCGACGGCGTCAACTTAGACTCGCTCATCGACGACACCGAGGAGACCAACTGGGCTTCGCTCGGCGAAGAGGTCGAGGGGCGCACGGTGTACGTCGACATGACGAAGGGCGAGCATCTCGTCGACAGGGTCCAGGTGAGTGCCATGCTGCGTGCCTCCGATCCCGATAACGAAGGCGACCCTGGATCGCAGAACCGCTTCTCGGCGCTCCGACAGTTCGAGATCCTCACCTGCAACGCAACCGAGGAGAACTGCAGCCTGACCGATAACTTCGAGGTGATCTTCACCAGCGCCGATGATGCGTTCCCGGCACACGCGCCGAGGCCGCGCAGTCCCGAGTTGATCATCAGGTCGTTCGACGTTCCCGATACGAGGGCCACACACGTCGCGCTGCGGGTGTTAACCAACCAGTGCACCGGTGGGCCCGACTTCCAGGGCGACACCGACAACGACCCGCTCAATAACCCGGACTGCGACGAGGGCGACGGCGGTCCCCTCATCTCACTGCAGGGCAACAACGTGAGGGCGGCCGAGCTTCAGGTGTTCTCTCGGTAGCACAGCTGCAATCCTGGAGGGGGCCGGGGATCCCCCGGACATGTTCGATGCGGTGCTGCTCGAGCGATCGATCTAGCGGGCCGGTGACCCGGCGCGGCCTCGGCGCCGCGGTCTGGTGGGCGGCGGCCGCGATCTCACCGGCGGCGTCCAGGTGCGGTTCCCCGGCGCACCCCCGAGCACGTAGCCGTGGATGGTCTTCAGGTAGTGATGATGGGGACATAACCAGTCGAGGTTGTCGAGCTTGGTGTCGTTCCGGTCGCCGTTGATGTGATCGATCTCGAGATGCCGCTTGTTCCCACACCCCGGCACCGCACAGATGCGGCCTCGGGCGATGAGTGCCCGCCGCACCCGGGCGGGAACAGTGCGCTCCAATCCGGCGACGTTCTTGATATCGACCCCGTCACGGATCAAAGGAGATACGTACGCATCGGTCGCCATCGCCTCGGCGATGACCGCGGGTACCGGTCCGACCCCCTGGATCTCGCAGGTCTCGCCCTCATGCACCTCACCCCGGACCAACGCGGCGTGATCGACGACCACATGGACCATCGACTCCGCGCCTCGCCCGACCGGAGCCTCATCGCAATCCCGAGAGTGCTGCGCGACCTCGACCAAGGCATCGGCGAGGTTCGCCTCGTCCCCGTCCCGCACCCCCTGGCGTGCCGACTCGTAGCGGATCCGCTCGGCCACCGGCTTGAGCGCGGCCAGCACGCACGCACCCGCATCCGGAGTCATCCTCGCATCCAAGCGGAACGCGCCATCCGCATCGCTCCAGTGACGCAGCTGTCGACGCTTGCGGATGTCTTCGTAGCGGGCTTTCTCATCCGGAAGCGCGGCCGCACGCACCTTGGCACACGTGTCTCTTAGTGAGGCTAGGTCTTCCGTCGCCGCCGCCTTTAGCAGTTCTTTCTCGGCCCGAGGAGCTGCAGCCGCCGCACTGGCCACTTCCTTGGCCTGGATCTCGGACAGCTTGCCGGCCCGGAAGCTCCGATCCACCGAAGGAAGCTCCTTGAGTGCCTCGGCGGTCTTCAAGACCCCGAGGGCCTGTCCCACCGACGTCCCGGTCGCCTTGGCCATCCAGTTGGCGGCGCTCCTCTCACCGGAAGAGCGCCAGGCCCCCGATTCGGCGACCCGGCGGGCCACCAAGGCTTTGCCTGCGGCCGCCTTGCGCTCGAGGGCGGTGAACCGCTCCACGAGCCCCTGGGCGTCACGGGAGTCGAGGACCTCGGGCTCGAGCTTCCCCAGCACCTCATCGAGGCGGGCCTCGACGGTATCCAGCGCTCTCTCGAACATGCCCACGACACTAATGGGGGGGTGTGACACGAAAAGGGCATTTGGGCCTGCGGCGAACAACTTTCCAGGGCTTCCTGATGCGAGCCCGCAATCGTTTGCCACGAAGTGGGGGAAACCTTTACCTGGTGACTCCAACCAGGTCGAGTAGTCGGCATTGACGAGACTGCGACACGGGCCTACGATGCAATCGATTGCAGCATCGGGAGGGGCCTGCAAGGGGCCCACACATGGGGGAGGTGCGAAGTGATCCGATCGAGTTCACGAGCTGCCCGGCGGTCCCGGGTACTGAGCAAGGGGGCCCTCGCCCTCCTTCTGGTGGTCGCCCTCGTCGGCGCCGCGTGCTCGGATGATGGGGGCAACGGCGGCGGGGGCAACAACGATGGTTCCAGCGACGAGCCGATCCGGATCGGCGCTTCCCTTCCGCTGACCGGCGACTTCTCGCAGCCCGGCAATGCCGCCAAGCAGGGCTACGAGGTATGGCAGGAGATGGTCAACGAGGCGGGCGGCATCCTCGGTCGGGAGGTCGAACTCGTGATCCTCGACGACGCCAGCGACCAGAACACCGTG
>WHTI01000206.1 GCA_009377815.1 Actinomycetota bacterium | reverse complement strand
CTGGCCCCCGCTCGCGCCGTGGCCTCGTTGATCGATGCTCACGACTCCGAACCCGGCGTTGAGGAACGCTTCGATCTCGCCGCCGATCGCCGCGGTTCGGCTCCCACCCCAACCATGGCTGTGGAGGATCACGGGGGCCGGTGAGGACTTAGATGCCGTAGCCGGCCGGAAGACGGTGATGGCGATCTCGGTCCCGTCGGCGTCGCTGACGACCACGACGTCCTCCGCGCTGTGCTCTGCCGCAGCCATCGCCGAGACCGGCGTCAGTAGGGCGGCAGCGAGTGCAATGGCGGCCACAAAGGCCACAGACTTCCTCATCAGATCCTCCATAGGCAGGTTCCCCGTCTAGGGATACGGGTTCGGCGCCGGTGCTCGAACTCCTTCCCGGCTCCACCTGGATACCCTCGTGGGATGACCACGATGGGAGGGGACGAGGGCTGGCGAAGCGTTTCTGTGAGGGAGCGCCTGGCTAGGGTGAGGCACGACCTGCCTCCCGTGCTTCAGACCGCCGGCTCGGCGGGCATCGCCTATCTGATCTCGAGCGAGGTCCTTGGGCACGAGCGTCCGATCTTCGCCGCGCTGACCGCCGTCATTATCCTCGGGGCAACCCGTGGACAGCACCCTCGACGGGCGATCGAGATGGTCTTCGGGGTGGCGCTGGGATTGGTGATCGCCGAGTTCCTAGTTCGAGGGATCGGTCATGGAGCCTGGCAGCTGGTCCTCGTCGGGTTCCTCGCGATGGTCGCCGCGATCTTCTTGGGCGGAGGACCCCTCGTGGTCACCCAAGCGGGGATCTCGGCCATCCTGGTCGTGATCCTCGATCCTCCCAGCGGGCTCGTGCCGACCCGATTCTTCGACGCCCTCGTGGGTGGAGGGGTCGCCCTGATCATCAGCCAGGTCCTTTTTCCCTTCAATCCCCGGACCCTCGTGGCGAATGCCGCCGAGCCGGTCTTCCGCCAGTTGGTGGTAACCCTCAACGCGATCGCGGATGCTCTCGAGGCGGGCGACTGGGAAGGTGTGAATCAGGCTCTGCTACGCGCCCGCGACCTCGACGGCGACGTTCGCCTGTTCAACGACGCTCTCAGCGAAGGACACCGGATCGCCCGGCTGGCTCCTCCCCGCCGACGGGCCCGGGGGCAGCTCGAGCAATACGCGGTGGCGGCAACGCAAGTCGATCTCGCCGTGCGCAATACACGCGTACTAGCTCGCGCCGCGCGAGGATTGGTTCGCCTCGGTGGTCCTGCGCCGAAGCCTGTGGTCGACGCAGTACGGAACCTTGCCGCCGCGGTCGGCGCTTTGCAGGGTAAGTTCGCCGATCCGGATGAAGCGCACGAAACCAGGGAGCTCGCCATCGAAGCGATGAAGAACGCCGCATCCATCATCGAGGACCCTGACGCGCTCGTCCTCGGTTCGGTCGTCGGGCAAGTACGACTCACTGCCTCGGACCTCTTGCGGGCAACCGGGATGAGCCTGGCCGACGCGCAACAGACCCTGGATAAGGCGATCGGGCTCGAGTGACCATCCCGATCGTCACCCTGAAACAAGCGCGGCGGATAGCGGTCGACGCGCAGGGTCTGGCGGCCGAGCGGCGCGAGGCGGACGTCATGGGCGTTGCCCGGCGGCTCCGGTGCATCCAGTTCGATCCGATCAACGCGGTGGCTCGCACCCAGCAGTTGGTTCTGTTCAGCAGGCTCGGGACATTCGATACTGCCGAACTCGATCGCGTTCTGTTCGAGGATCGCTCGCTGTTCAGCTACTGGGCACACGCGGCGTCGCTAGTGCTTACCGAGGACTACGCGATCCATGCACACCGCATGAAGAGCTGGCCGGGCGACAATGGCAAATGGCGAACCGAGGTCGCCGCGTGGATGGACGAGCACAAGCAGGCCCAGCGCTACATCCTGCGCGAATTGAAGACCGGACCCAAGAGAGCCAAGGATCTCGCCCACGACTCGATGAAGGGCTGGGAATCGAGCGGCTGGAACGCCAACCAGACCATCACGAGGCTGCTCGACTTCATGTGGATCCAGGGCAGGATCATGATCGCCGGCCGGCAGGGAGTGGAGCGACTGTGGGCTCGCTCCGATCTTTGGTTCCCACCCGAGGTTCGGGCGCGGCGCATGTCTCACGGAGCCGCGGTCGAGCAGGCAACGATCCACTCCTTGCGTGCTCTCGGGATCGGGACCAAGCAGCACATCTCCCGCCACTTCATCGAGGGTCAGTATCCGGACCTGCCGAAGGTCCTCGAGTCGCTCGTCAAGAAAGGGGTCGTCACCGAGGTGGCGGTCAAGGAGCTGCCGGGTCGCTGGTACATGCTCACCAAGGAACTCGATCTGATCGAAGCGACCGCCAAGGGGTGGCGTGGTCGGACGACCCTGTTGTCTCCCTTCGACAACCTCATCCGAGACCGCGCCCGAACCGAGTCGATGTTCGACTTCGAATTCCGGCTAGAGATCTACGTCCCGAAGGCCAAACGGAAGTACGGCTACTACGTACTAGCCATCCTCGACGGCGACCGGCTCGCCGGCCGGATCGACCCCAAGATGGACCGGACCACGAACACCTTGGTCGTCAACGCCGTCCACTCCGAGGAGTGGGCCGAGGGGAACCTCGCGATCGCCCGCCGGGCCCGTCGATCGATCGAAGCTCTCGCCGCGTGGCGGGGAGCGACATCGATCACCTACGGAAGGCTCCCAAGCTCGTGGGCTCCGGCGTTCGATGACTGAATTCTACTCCGGGCGGCCGAAGGATCTGATCGCCACGAGCAGGAAACAGAGTGCGAAGGCGGCCACGATCAGGAGGTCGGTAACGATCGATAGGCGATGACCGAGGAGCTCTACCCCGGTCCCGAAGCGTTCCAATGCAGCGGCCGGGACATCCTGAGCCGCGAACACCACTCGTCGGAGTGGATCTATCGCGTAGGTCAAGGGGTCGATGCGAGTGAGGAACGTAAGCCAGTGAGGTAGCCCGTTGACGGGGAATAGAGCCCCGGATAGGAACAGCATCGGGAACATCAAGAACTGCATCACGACCTGGAAGTTCTCCATCTTGGTCACCCGGCTGGCGACGAACACACCGAAGCCGGTCAGCGCGAAAGCCATCAGGAACGCGATGCCCAATACCTCGATCACCACCAAAGGTGTAAGACGCACCCCGATGAGCGGTGCCAGCACGAGCATCACAGCGCCCTGGATGGTTGCGACGGTCGCTCCGCCCATAGCCTTTCCGAGGACGAGCGAGGAACGGCTGACGGGAGCCACCAGCATCTCCCTCAGAAACCCGAACTCCCGGTCCCACACGATCGAGATAGCCGAGAACAGAGCGGTTGTGATCACGCTCATCGCCACTACCCCCGGGAACACGAACTTCTTGAAGTCGAGACCACTGGTGCTGCCGACGAGCGGAGAGAGCCCGGCTCCGAGGACGAAGAGGAACAGGATCGGCTGGACGAAGCCGGTCACTACTCGGGGGCCCGAGCGCAAGAAGCGGATCAGTTCTCGGCGCCACACCATCGAGATGGTGCGGAACTCGACGTTGAGCCTCGTTGCTGCGGACTCACGCGCGAGCGTCGGCGCGGTCATCGTCGTCTCCCGGCGAACACCCGCAACATCGCCAACTTGTCGGGTGCCTCATCTCTGATCTCTCGACCGGTGAAGTGCATGAACACATCATCGAGGGTGGGACGTCTGACTCGAACGTTCCGAACAGGGACGGCGGCGGTCTGGATGATGCCTGCAACCGCCGATTCGCCGTCTTCAATGTTGACCACGACACCATCGTGCAGACGGTGAACATCGAACCCGGCAGCCTCGAGAGCGGTCGCCGCAGCGTCGTCGTCCCCGGTCACGAGACTGACCGTGTCCGAACCGACTATCGCCTTCAGAGCCTGCGGGGTATCGAGGGCCACGAT
>WHTI01000045.1 GCA_009377815.1 Actinomycetota bacterium | reverse complement strand
GCTGCTCGGCTTCGTCGAGAAGCTCTCGGCCCTGGTCGGGACGATCCCTCCGCAGGTTACGGGCGGCCTTGCGATCTACCTGTTCGGAGTCATCGGGGTCCAGGGCATCGCGCTGATGATGTCCGAGAAGGTCGACCTGTTCGACCCCCGCCAGCTGGCGATCGTCTCGGTCGTGCTGGTCGTCGGGATCGGCGGGGACATCTTCCCGGGCGGGAACCTCCCGTTCTTCGACTGGGAGATCCCCGCGATCGCTTCGGCGGCCGTCGCCGGCATCGGCTTCAACCTCATCTTCTTGATCCTCGACAACGTCATCGGGCGTCCGGAACCGGCTCCACCACCGCCCATCAAGACCGAAGACATCTCCTGAGGTAGTCGACCCCCGGAGCAACGGGATAATGGGTCCGATGGAACTGGATCCATCGATCCGCACGTATTACGACCGGGGCAAAGAGGCGGACAGGCTCTCTGGGGGGTTCCCCTCCGGCCCCCTTGAGCTTGCCCGGACGAAGGAGATCCTGGAGCGGCACCTTCCGCCGCCACCTGCGGACGTCCTCGACGTCGGCGGGGGCCCGGGCGTGTATGCGGCATGGTTGGCGGACCGCGGATACCGCGTCCATCTGATCGACCCCGTACCTCTTCACGTCGAACAGGCGGCGGCGGCGCACGGGGAGGTGACCGCGGAGGTCGGGGATGCCAGGGCCTTGAGGGGGGCCGACGGGTCGGCCGACGCGGTCCTGCTCCTGGGCCCGATGTATCACCTCGTCGAGCGCGACGACCGCATCCTGGCCCTCCGCGAGGCGGCGAGGGTCCTCAGGCCCGGCGGCCTGATGTTCGCGGCCGCCATCTCCCGCTTCGCCGCACTGATGGATCTCCTGGTGCGACTCGATCGCCTGCACGAGCCCGAGATCGCAACCATGGTCGAGAGGTCGGTGACCACCGGTGTCTTCGAGGGCCCAGGCGAGGCTGAACTCTTCACTACGTCGTACTTCCATCTGCCCCGGGAGCTGGCCGCGGAGGTGACCGCGGCTGGCTTCGCCGCGCCCGACCTCCTTCAGATCGAGGGCCCCGGCTTCCTCGTCCCGGACTTCGAGAACCGCTGGGCCGACGAGAATCGCCGAGAGGCCATGCTCCAGGCGGCCCGTTGGGTCGAGAACGAACCAGAGATGCTGGCGGCCTCGAGCCACCTGATGGCCGTCGCCCGAACTCCCGCTTGATCTGGTGGGCCGCCAGGGACTCGAACCCTGCCCGCCGGATTAAAAGTCCGGTGCTCTACCTGATGAGCTAGCGGCCCTCGCTAATGCCGAGATAGACAGACTATCGGGCGGGCGCCAAGGGGAACGATTGCCTCCCCCCACTCGGCGATTTCTGTGGTCGACGTGGTCGACGTGGTCATCGCCTCGACCACTGGCCCCCGGGTTTGTGGTCATCGCCTCGACCGCACCGACCACGTCAACCACACTTTTCCGAAGGGCTGGTGAGGCCGGCGTGGTTTTCGGGCCCCCCGGTCAGGGGCGTTTCACGATCAGGGTGAGGCCGTCGACGGCGGTAACTATGACCTCGTCGCCGACGTTGGCTCCTTCCTCGCAGTGGGCGGTCCACAGCTGGCCGTTCAGGTGGACCTGGCCGTCGGGGGCGCAGGTTCGGGTCACTCGGCCGTAGGTGCCGGCGATGGCTTCGACCCCGGTGATCGAGCGGACCCCCCGCCAGCGGAGGAAGAGCCAGATCTCGAACACCTCCCAGGCGGCGAGAGGGATCAGGACGAGGTAACGCCACGGGGGCTCGAGGAAGATGAAGGATAGGACGGTCCCGATGACGAGGCTCACAGGCGGCCTCAGTCCCGCCCGCGCGGCACCAACCGGTAGCCGACGTTCCTGATCGTCTCGATCAGCGCTTCGTGCTCGGCCCCCAGCTTGGCGCGCAGGCGCCGGACGTGGACATCGACGGTCCTGGTGCCCCCGTAATAGTCGTAGCCCCAGACCTCACGGAGCAGAAGGTCCCGGTCGCACACTCTGCCGGGGCGTTGAGCGAGGAACTTGAGCAGCTCGAACTCCTTGTAGGTGAGGTCGAGTGGGCGCCCCCTCACGTAGACCTGATAGTTCTCGGGGTTGACCGTGAGCTCGCCGACCTTGAGGACGGTCGCCTCATCACCGTGGCCCGCTCGTCTCGAAACCAAGGCGAGGCGAGCCGAGATCTCGTCGGTGGTCGCAGAGGTGAGGAGGAAATCGTCCGCGCCCGATTCGAAGCGGAACGTCGCGATCGAGTGTTGGTCGACCACAACGATGATCGGCGGGAGCCCGATCTCCCAGGCGAGGGACAGGTGCCGCGCGGCCTCTTCGGCGAGGGCGGTGTCGTGGGTCGCATCCACGAGGATCAGGTCGGGATGCAGTGGGATCAGGTCCTGGGGGGTGGTCGACTTCATGCTTGCCTGCTTGACCTCGTACGGAGCGACCGGGAAGCCCGGGAGGACCTCGCGGATGTCGGAGGCCGTGTCGGACAGCAACAGCACGGAGATCGAGGAGCCTCTCATCGCTCTCCTCCTTCGGATGGACCCTGCCGTCGAGCATCTTCCCGCCAGCGGTTGGTGATGGGAAGCCTCCGATCTCGGCCGAAGGACTTGGTCGTCACCTTGATCCCCGGGGGGGCCTGGCGCCGCTTGAACTCAGCACGGTCGACCATCCTGATCACCGATTCGACGACCGAGGGATCGTGGCCCGCGGCGACGATCTCACTCAGGCCGCGGTCGTCCTCGATGTAGGCCTCGAGGATCGGATCGAGGACGTCGTATCGCGGAAGGGAGTCGTCGTCCTTCTGGTTGTGTCGGAGTTCTGCCGACGGTGCCTTGTCGATGATGTTCTGGGGGATCACCGGAGACCCGGCGTTGCGCCAGCGCGCTAGGTCGTAGACCTCGGTCTTGAAGACATCCTTCAGGACCGCCAGGCCCCCCGCCATGTCGCCGTAAAGGGTTGCGTAGCCGACCGCCATCTCGGACTTGTTGCCGGTCGCGAGAACCAGCGGACCGTAGCGATTCGAGATCGCCATCAGGATGTTCCCCCGGATGCGGGCCTGGATGTTCTCCTCCGCAACGCCGGGCTTGGCCGGACCGAAGGCACCGTCGAGCATCCCGAGGTAGCTGTCGTAACTGCCCGTGATCGGGATGGTGAGGTACTCGATGCCCAGGTTGCGAGAAAGTTCCTCTGCGTCCGACTTCGAGTGCTCGCTCGAGAAACCGGACGGCATCGAGACCACCAGCACGTTCTCGGGCCCGAGGGCGTCGGCGGCGATGACGGCCGTGACGGCGGAGTCGATCCCGCCCGAGAGCCCTAGGGTGACCTTAGAGAAGCCGTTCTTGATCACGTAGTCGCGAACGCCCAACACGAGGGCGCGGTAGATCTCCTCCGCGTCGGGAAGCACGGCCGTCACCTGTGAGTACACGGCCCCCGATGGGTCGCGTAGCGTCACCTGCGGACGTTCGCTCGACGCGTGCTGGAAGTCCCTGGCCTCGCCCAACGGTACGTCGACCACTTCGAGGGCCTCTTCGAACTGCGGGAGGCGAGCGACCTCCGCTCCGTCGGGGTCGACGACCAGCGAGCCACCGTCGAAGACGAGCTCGTCCTGGCCCCCAACCGCGTTGACGTACACGATCGAGGTCCGAGCCCGGCGAGCACGCTCACCCAGCATCGCGGTTCGCTCCTCGAGCTTGTCCTTGTGGAACGGCGAGGCGTTGATGTTGATGACTATCTGAGCACCGGCATCGCCTTGCGAGATGACCGGGCCGGGATCGAACCAGGCGTCCTCGCAGACGCAAACCCCGAGGATGGCGGTCGGCGTCTCGATCAGCGTGTGTCCTCGCCCCGCCTCGAAGTACCGCTTCTCGTCGAAGACGCCGTAGTTGGGCAGAAGGTGCTTGTGGTACACCGCGATCACCTCACCCCCGAAGCACATGCCGGCGGCGTTGAAGAGGCGGTCTTCCCTCCGATCGACGAAGCCCACGACGGCCAGGACGTCGCTCGAGGCCGCCGCGACCTTCTCGAGAGCGGCGAGGTTGGCGTTCACGAACGACCGCTTCAGGACGAGATCCTCGGGGGGATATCCGGTGATGGCAAGCTCGGGGAATGCGATGACCTGGGCGCCGGCCGTCTGGGCGCGGCCGATGAGGGCCACCAGACGTTCGACGTTGCCGTCGATGTCGCCTACGACCGGGTTCATCTGGGCCATAGCGATCCGCACCATGGGCCAAGAGTAGTGGACGGGACCCCTCGCAACCGCCGATGAAACGTCTCGGAAACACCGACCCGCTAGGCTCTAGGGCATGGAGAGACAACAGGATTACGTGCTCAGGACGGTTGAGGAGCGGGGCATCCGCTTGGTCTGGCTGTGGTTCACCGATGTTCTGGGCTTCCTCAAGTCCTTCGCGGTGACCTCAGAGGAGCTCGAGCAGGCGTTCGAGGAGGGGATCGGCTTCGACGGGTCCGCGATCGAGGGCTTCGCCCGGGTCCAGGAATCCGACATGCTCGCTCGCCCCGATGCCGCCACCTTCCAGATAACCCCCCGGGGACTGGCCGGGGCCGACGACCACCCCGACGGTGGCGTTGCTCGCATGTTCTGCGACATCTACACCCCCGATGGGCAGCCCTTCTGGGGAGACCCGCGCTACGTCTTACGCCGCAACCTTGAGAAGGCGGCCGAGCGCGGCTTCACCTTCTACGTGCACCCGGAGATGGAGTTCTTCCTCTTCAAGGACGTCGCCGATCCCACACCGATCGACGCAGGCGGCTACTTCGACCTGACGCCGTCTGACACGACACAAGAACTCCGGCGCGACACGATCAGCGTGCTCGAGAAGGTGGGGATCCCCGTCGAGTTTTCGCATCACGAAGTGGCTCCATCGCAGCACGAGATCGATCTTCGTCACCAGGATGCGCTGACGATGGCGGATTCGGTGATGACCTTCCGGCTTCTCGTGAAGGAGATGGCGGCGCGGCGCGGTATGTACGCGACATTTATGCCGAAGCCGAAGACCGAGCTTCCCGGGAACGGGATGCACACGCACATGTCGCTGTTCGAAGGCGATCAGAACGCGTTCCACGATTCATCCGACGAGTACCACCTCTCGAAAGTGGCGCGATCGTTCATCGGTGGGCTCTTGCACCACGCTCGCGAGATCACTTTGATCACCAACCAATGGGTGAACTCCTACAAGCGACTGACCTCGCAGATGGGCTATCCGGTTCAGGAAGCGCCGACGTACGTCTGTTGGGGGCGACACAACCGCTCGGCCTTGATCAGGGTGCCGATGTACAAACCGCGCAAGGAACGTTCGACCCGGATCGAGATCAGGTCGCCGGATCCGGCGTGCAACCCCTATCTCGCGTTCGCGGTGATCCTCGCCGCCGGCCTCAAGGGGATCGACGAGGGCTACGAGTTGCCGGCCGAGGCGACCGACAACATCTACGAGATGACCGAGCAGGAGCGCAAAGCTCGTAGCATCACGCAGTTGCCGAACGATCTCTACGACGCTCTGAACGAGATGGAGTCGTCTGACCTCGTAGCGGAGACGCTCGGCGAGCAGACCTTCGAGTACCTGTTGAGGAACAAGCGCGCCGAATGGGATCAGTACAAGTCGTACGTATCCCCCTACGAGATGGAGCGCTACCTGCCCGTCCTTTAGCGATCCGGACTAGCCGGCGCGCGTGTACGGGAGCCTGGTACCTCCGACCCAGCGCGGTCCCCAGTACGAGTCGTACAGGGAATCGACGCGCACGCCACTGGACGACGTGGACGAGATGAACTTGCCGCCCCCGATGTACATGCCGGCATGACCGACCTTCGCGGACGAGGTCTTATGAAATACAAGGTCTCCGGGCTTCAGCGCCTTGCGCTTCCAGACTCGGCGGTACCTCGACCTCTTGCCGAGGTTGTACTGACGCTCCGACTGATGGGGGAGCTTGACGCCGAACTTCTTGAAGACCCACAGCGTGAATCCCGAACAATCGAAACCCTTGGGGGTGGTGCCTCCGGTGCGATACGGAGCCCCTCGCTGGGACTTGGCGCGGCGTTCGGCTTTGACTCGGCGTTCCTTGGCTGTAGCGGTGGTGGTTGCCCCGGCACTCGGGGCGAGCATCATCGTTGCGAGAGCCGCGACGGTCACCGCCACGGCCAGTGTTCTGATCGGATGCTTCGTAGAGCTACCTCTCATTCACACCTCCCTGATCGAGTTAACACGCGCACGCAAACAGAAGATCTGCGTCTGGTGAGTTGCCGCGGATGTCGGCGTCAGCGGTGCACGCTACAGACACATCGTCGTGTCTGCGGCCGAAAGAGAGGGAAGAACAGGGCCGATTTGTTGTGGACGGTCCACAAGAACGACCGTGCAACGGGACATCTCGCCAGGCAACTACGTATGTCGTTGGCTCTATCCTGCTGCGTGTGACGGCGTCGGAGCAGGACGGATCGGTGATCGCGGGCCTCGTTAGAGCGGCCAGTTCCTCGCTCGGCGACGTGCTCGATCGGGACGAACGGGCCGTTCAGGTCCTCGAGGAAAGCGAGCCGCCCGACGAGCGTTCGGGGTTCGTTGCCCTCATTCGAGAGGCATACGACCTCGATGGGCCCGCGGGGTTGCGCTCGGAGCGTCGCCGCCGGCTGCTTCAAGTTGCGGCGTTGGATCTCCGTGGCGAACTGTCTCTGGAGGCGGTGGGCCGCCGGCTGGCGTTCTTGGCCGACGCCTGTCTCGAGACCGCACTGACCGCGGTGGGGGCACCTGACGATCTGGCGGTTGTGGCGATGGGCAAGCTCGGCGCCCTGGAGTTGAACTACAGCTCGGACATCGACGTCATGTTCGTCTCCGCCAAGGAGTCGCCCGAGGGGCTGCAAGCAGCGTCCGCGGCGATGTCCATGCTGACGGAGTTCGCGCCCGAGGGTCAGGCGTACCGGGTCGACGCGGATCTTCGACCCGAGGGCCGCGCCGGCGCGCTCGTCAGGTCGCTCGATGCCTATCTCGAGTACTACGGGCGCTGGGCGAAGGAATGGGAGTACCAAGCCCTCATCAAGGCGCGCCATGCTGCCGGTTCAACGGCTACCGGCGAAGCGCTGGTCGAGCGAACCCGGCAGTTCGTCTATTCCGAGGAAGTGTCGTCGGAACGCGTTGCCGCGATCAGGTCGATGAAGGAAAGGGTCGAGAGCAACGCGGTTCTGAAGACCCGGCGCGGCAGCAGCACCGACGACGTGAAGCTCGGGCCGGGCGGGATCCGGGATATCGAGTTCTCGGTTCAGCTATTGCAGCTGGTTCACGGTGGGACCGACCAGGCGGTGCGAGCACCCTCGACCATCGACGCGCTACGCGCGCTCGCGGCCGGTGGATACATCGCGGAGGACGACGCCGCTGGTCTTGGGGTCGCTTACCGGTGGCTGCGGACGGTCGAGCACCGCCTCCAGCTGTGGCAGGAACGGCAGGTTCACCGTCTCCCCTCGGATGTCCCGGGGCTCGCGCGACTTGCCCGGGTCATGGGTTTCGCCGACGCACCATCCGCGTCGGCGGCCGAGCGCTTCCAGGAGGCGCACAAGGCTGTACTCGTCGATGTCCGACAGCGGTTCGAGAAACTCTTCTACCGACCGATGATCGAGGCGCTCGCCGGCGGCGGAGCGCAACGACTCTCGACTGAGGCGCTCCGCGAGCGTCTGCGGATCCTGGGTTTCCGGGACGTGGATCGAGCCTCACGGACGTTGTCCGAGCTGGTCGGAGGGACCTCGCGCAGGGCACGCCTCTTCAAGGTGTTGACGCCCGCGATCCTGCGGTTCCTGTCTGACTCGCCGCTCCCCGACGAGGGATTGTTCTCGTTCCTCCGTATCAGCGAAGGGCTCGGAGAACGTCTCGATGCGGCCGCCGCCTTCCGCGACAACCCGCCCGGACTGGCGTTCCTCGCCAAGGTTCTCGGGAGCGGCCGGATCTTGGGAGACATGCTGCTCGCCGTGCCCGAAGAGCTTGCGACGGTCGCGGATCCGAGCGGTCCTCCGCCGCCGAAGGATCGGACGCGACTGGTCCGTGAGGGCTCCGCGTCCCTGAGTTGGAGGGAAGAGTCGGACCGCCTTGATGGTCTTCGACGCTTCAAGCGGAGGGAGTTCCTTCGGATCGTGTTGGGCGATCTCTTCGGGGTCACCGACACCGTGCTCGCCGGGGCCGGGCTGGCCGACCTGGCGGATGCCTGCCTCGAGGCTGCCCTCGAGGAGTGCGAGATCCCCTTCGCCGTGATCGGGATGGGGAAGCTCGGAGGACGCGAGCTCAACTATGCATCCGACATCGATGTGGTTCTGGTGCACGACGCGGCGACGGAGGATGCGGAGAAGGTCGCCGCCGACCTCATCGCGTCCATCGGTGCCGTCACTCCCGAGGGCATCACGTTCCAGATCGATCATGGGCTCCGGCCCGAAGGCAAGGCAGGTCCCCTGGTTCGCTCGTTCGATTCGTTCCTCGAGTACTACGCACGTTGGGCGCATCCGTGGGAGCACCAGGCGCTTGTCAAAGCGCGCTTCGCGGCCGGGGACGCCGAGCTCGGGAAGAGGTTCATCGCCGAGACGAGGTCGTTCGCGTTCCCCGAGCGGCTGCCCGATGCCGCCCTCGCCGAGATCAGACACTTGAAGGCCCGGATGGAGCGCGAACGCATCCCCCGGGGGGTTGATCCCCGACTTCATTTCAAGCTCGGTCCAGGAGGGACCTCGGATGTCGAGTTCGCCATCCAGATCCTCCAGCTCAAGCACGGACGCGAGTACCCGGCCCTCGGGGCGACCGGGACGGTTCCCGCGCTCGCCATCGCCCGGGAGTTGGAGCTGCTCGCCCCGGAGGAGGCCGACCGGATGACCGGCGCTTATGAGTTCCTGACCCGGGTGCGCAACCGGCTCTTTCTGATGGTGGGCCGGCCGGTCGACTCGCTGCCGACCAAGGCCGAGGAGTTGGAGGCACTCGGGCGGGCGATGGGCTTCCGCGAGCAACCTCGCCAGGAACTCGAGGATGCCTTCCTGAGGGTCACCCGCCGGGCTCGCCGGGCGACGGAGCCGCTGATCTACGGCTAGCGCACCTTGATGATCAGGGCGAAGACCAGGCTCATGCCGAGGATGAGGCCCAGCACCAGAAGGATCGAGCCGACCGCCTTCGTCCCCTCCTTCGACGATCCCGCCATCGGGATGAGCAACAGAAGCAGCACGCCGATGACGAGGAGGGGGGAAAGGGATCTCACGAGGCCATCTTAGGTGGTGACCCCTCTGTGCCGGGCATTTAGGCTCTCCACCTGAGGGAGGAGTTCCGGTGACGGAAACGAAGAGATTGCTCGGCAGTACCACCCTGTTCGGGGACCTCGAGCCGGCCGTGCTCGATCGCTTGTCCGAGCGCGCGGTGAACCGTCATTTCAGCAAGGGCGAGTTCATCTTTCACGAGGGCGATCCTGGGGATTCGCTCTTCGTGATCTGCAGCGGTCTGGTGAAGGTTTTCGTCACTTCGGCAGACGGCGACGAGATGGTGCTGACGACGCTGGTTCCTCCCGAGGTCTTCGGTGAGCTGTCCCTGATCGACGGGGGCCCGCGCTCGGCTTCCGCTGAGGTCCTCGAACAGACCGAACTCCTGGTCATCACGCGATCGTCTCTATTGGAGACGCTCAACGCCAATCCGGAAGTGACCGATCGTCTCCTCGTCACGCTCGGAAGTCTCGTACGTCGACTCACCGAACAGGCGTCCGACCTCGTCTTCCTCGACCTTTACGGGCGAGTTGCGAAGCTTCTCGTCGGTCTGGCCGACGAACGCGGGGAGACATCGGGCGACGGGATCGTTCTCGACCTGAACGTTACGCAATCCGACCTCGCCCGTATGGTCGGGGGCACGCGACAGAGCGTGAACCAGATCCTTCGAGCGTTCGACCGGCGTGGCTACGTCGAGCTGAAGGGCCGGACGATCATGCTCAAGGAACCGGATCTGTTGAGACGTAGAGCAGGCCTCTAAGCACCGTCGAAAGGATAAGCGTGGACCGAACCGAACTCGAGGCTCTATCTTCCAAGGAGCTCCACGACCTCGCCATCCGGCGCGCTCTCGAGCACGTCGACGTCGCGTTCCTTTGGAAGCTGATCCGGGAGGTACCGGCCGCACAGGCGGCCGCCGGCAATGTCGACGCGGCCGAGACCGACGTCATGTCCCTCTCGTCCCTTCTCAACGACGTGATGGAGTCCGACGAAGGAACCCTCGCCGAGGCACTCCGCCCGGTGTACCTCAACTACCTGACGAAGCACTCCTGATTCACGCGACCTGATCCTCCAGTCCCGTGACCATAATCTCGGCAGGCTTTCGTTCACGTTCTTCGAGCCTGGCCGCCAGCCGCGAGAGGGCGAAGTTGACGATGATGAACATGATCCCGATCGCCAGGTAGACCTGCAGAGGTGGTCCCTTGACGAAGTCGGCGGTGAACGGGTTCGCGTTGGTGACGGTCTTGGCGTGCCTCACGATCTCGCGGATGCCGATGATGCTCACCAGCGTCGTGTCCTTGTTCAGTGTGATCAGTTGCGAGACGGTCGCCGGGACCATGCGGCGCAGACCCTGAGGCAGGACCACCAGCCGCATCGATTGCCAGTAGCGCATACCGAGCGAGGCGGCTGCATCTCCTTGACCCCTTTCCAGCGACAGGATGCCGGCACGCATGATCTCGCACATAACGGCCGAGTTGTAGAACACGAGTCCTGCGATCGCGGCGAGGATGCGACCGTTCTGGTAGGCGCGTGGGAGGAAGGCCGGGACGTTGTCCTCCCACGCTGAGTACCACTCCCCGGGGAGAGCGAGGGCGAAGAACAGAAGGACGAAGATCAACGGCAGGTTGCGCCACACGTCTACCCACATCCGAGCGATCACCGAGACGGCTCTCGTCTTCGAAAGGTTCGCCAGCGCCAGAAGAAGACCGAAGATCAATGAGAACATCATCGCAACGACCGCGATCTGCAGATTGATGAAGAAACCCTCGAAGAGGAAGCGGAGGTTGTTTCCCGAGGTGATCCATTCCCAGTTGGCGGGGCTGAAGAGGTCGGTCATCGTCGGATCGCCAGTCGACTTTCGAGTCTCCGAACAACCACTGTCATCGTGATCGTCAGGATGAGGTAACCGATCGTGGCCCAGAGGAACGTCTCGTACAGCTTGAAGTTGTTGTTATATATCCGCCGGGTTTCGAGAAGTATGTCGTTGATCGCGAGCAGCGAGCCTCCGAGGATCGCCGAGTTCTTGGTCATCGCGATGATCAGGTTCCCGATGGGCGGGATCACGGTCCTGATGGCCTGAGGAAGCACGATCTTGGTCAGCACTTCCCGCTCGTTGAAGCCGAGTGAGAGACCCGCCTCGAACTGGCCCTTGCCCACCGCGAACACCCCGGAGCGGATCGCTTCAGCCACGTACGCAGCGGTGTAGAGACCAAGACATGCTGCGCCGGCGATGAAGCGGTCCAGGGAGATGATGCCCGCTTGATTGATGCCGTCGTAGACGAGATAGATCAGTACCAGCAGTGGGATGTTGCGGAAGAACTCGACGTAGACGAACCCGATGCGGTTGAGCACTTTCGAGGGCGACGCCCGCAGCGCACCGACGATTAGCCCCACGGCCATAGCGATGAGAAACGAGGCCCCGACCACCTGGCAGGTGGTGAGGAAGCCGGACAGATAATCCGGGAAGTTGTTGCTCAGGATCTTCCAGTAATCACCCATCCGGCTTCCTGTTTACGACTCGGTCAGCAGGTTTCGCTGCACGGGAACAGATCGAGAGCGTCCTGGAGCGTGTAGTCCTGGGGATGCTCGGGTTCGCCTTCGACGTACTGTCCGACCCACTGGTCATAGATCTCCTGCCAGGTGCCGTCGTCGAAGGACATCTCGATGGTCTCGTCGAGGAACGCTTGGAACTCAGTGTCGCCGTCTGGGATGCCCGTGCCGTACGGCTCGGTGGTGAGGGGGTCGCCGACCAGCTTCATCGGGAAGTCCTCGCCAGCCTGGATGATCATGCCCGTGAGGATGATGTTGTCGGTCGAGACCGCGTCGACCTGGCCGTTGCGCAGCAGGGTGAGGCAGTCACTGTAGGCCTCAACCGTCCTCACGTCCGCATCGGGTGCCTGGTCCTTCAGTGTCGCCTCGTACGTCGAACCGAGCGCGGTGCAGACGCTCGTGCCATCACCGAGATCATCGATCCCTGCGATATCGCTCTCCTCCGGCACCAGGATGCGTCCCTGCGCGATGAAGTACGGCCGCGAGAAATCGATCTCGGCGTCGCGATCGGTGGTGATCGTCATCGTGGAGAGGATGATGTCGACGGTCCCGTCCTGGAGGAACGGGATCCGGTTGTCCGAGATCGCCTCGCGGAAGACGGGTTCGACGCCAAGTCTTGCCGCGATGTACTTGCCGAGGTCGACGTCGAATCCTTCGATGTCGCCCGAGTCCGGGTTCTCCAGCCCGAACGGCGGGACGTCGTACTTCACGCCGATGGTGATCTCGCCTGCTTCTTGGAGTTCGGCCATCGTGGTACCGGCCTCGAACTCTTCGGCTTCGACGTCTGCGCCCGGGTCGAGGGGCTCGTCGTCGTCCCCGCAAGCCGCCGCTCCCATCAAGGCCAGCAGTGCCACAAGTGCCGTGGCCAGTCTCCAGTTCCACTTCTTGTGCATCGTTCTCCCCCTTCCGAACCGCTTCCGTGCGGTCCTATCCGTGCTGCCCGACTTAGTGGTGAAGGATCTTGTCGACGAAATCGCGCGCGCGTTCGCTCTGGGCGTTCTCGAAGAACTCCTTTGGGGGGCCCTCCTCGACGATGGCACCCTCATCGATGAACACGATGCGGTCGCAGACCTCGCGCGCGAAACCCATCTCGTGGGTGACGACGATCATGGTCATACCGTCGCGGGCCAGATCGCGCATGACGTCGAGAACCTCCCGGATCATCTCGGGGTCGAGGGCCGAGGTGGGCTCATCGAAGAGCATCAGCTTGGGATCCATCGCGAGCGACCGAGCGATGGCGACGCGCTGCTGCTGGCCGCCGGAGAGGTCGGCGGGGAACGAGTCTGCTTTCTCGGGGATACCCACCCGTTCGAGGAGTTCCTTGGCGCGACGGTCGGCCTCGCCCTTGGCGACATCCTTGACCTCGATGGGACCCATGGTGATGTTCTGGAGCACGGACTTGTGTGGGAACAGATTGAACTGTTGGAAGACCATCCCCATCTCGGCCCGGAGCTTGTGGATCTCCTTGCCGGCCTTGGCGATCGAGCGGCCGTCGAAACGGATGTCACCGGAGTCGATGGTCTCGAGTGCGTTGATGCACCGCAGCAAGGTCGACTTACCGGACCCCGAGGGACCGGCGATGACGATGGCCTCGCCCCGGCCGATCGTCAGGTCGATGTCCCTCAGCACCTCGTTGGCACCGAATGACTTCCCAACCCCATCGACCTCTACAAGCTGGTTCCCATGCTGATTTCCGCCCATCAAGGGCCGAAGTGTACCGGAACCTGAGCAACCCACTGAGAAGGCCCCGGTTGCCCGGGGCCTTCGGTCAGAACACGACTACGACGGTCTAGATGTCGTAGGTCTGCCAGCGGACGTGTGTGCTTACGCACTCGGTTTGGTTGCGCTCTCGACGCCACGCAGGAGCGTTTCGGCGCCCTCGGCCAACTCGCGTACGACCTCGGCCGCGGGCACGATCGCTCGCACGGCGCCCACGGACTGGCCGGCGTAGAGCGCCATCGTGTCGATGCGCCCGCGGGTTCCCCGGTTCGGCGGTCGGACCGCGAACCGGGGAATGGGAAACGGTTCGCCGTCACCGCTCACGTCACCCACGAACTCGTCGTGGAGGGCTTCGGCGGCCTCCACTGCGGACCGCAGGACCCGGTGCGCCCGGTGAGTCGCGTCGGACCACCACACCGAGTACGTCTCGGTGACGACGGTGTCCGCCGCCTCCGCGGCGACGAGGGCCTGCTTGTAGGTGGGGTGCGCTCCAGACTCCAACGTCGCGACGAAGCGGGTGCCAATCCTCGCCGCGGACGCCCCGGCGGCCAGGACGGCGGCCAACCCGCGGGCGGTTCCGATGCCTCCGGCGGCGACGACGGGCACGTCGACGGCGTCGAGCACGGCGTCGAGGAGGGGCAGGACACCGATCGTGCCTCGGACGTGACCGCCTGCCTCGATGCCCTGGGCGACGATCAGGTCGCATCCGGCGTCGACCGCGGCGAGGGCCTCGTCGACCGAGCCGACCTGCCACGCCGCGAGCGCGCCGGCGTCGTGGGCGACGTTGATCAGTACCGGGTCGGGTTGGCTCCAGTACCACTCCACGAGGGGCACGCGGGGTGCGACAGCATCGAGCAGGGCTCGGTCGAAGAACGGCATCAAGAAGTTCACGCCGAAGGGTCGGCCCGAGACGGCACGCACTGTCGCGTCGATGTCGGCGGAGAGGTCGTCGGACGTAGCCGTCAGCATCCCGAGCCCTCCGGCGTTCGACACGGCGGCGGCCAGCTCGGGGGTGGAGGCGGCACCCATACCGGCCTGTTGGATGGGCAGCCGGCAACCGATCAGCTCCGTGAATGCCGTGGTGATGGTCATGTCATTTGATCCTGTCTGTCGATCGTCTCCTGAGGAACCCTAAAGGAACGGACGAGACGCCAACATCCGTACCAGTACGCAAATCGCAGTCCGGCGACGTGGCGTCCCGGTTATAGCGAGTCGGTCGCCAGGCCGAATTCGGCAGCCCGACGCGCCAGCTCGACTCTCGAGCCCACGCCAAGCTTGGCGTAGGACCGCGCCAGGTGGCTCTCGACGGTGCGCTCGCTAATGAACAGCGCCTTGGCGATGGCGGGCGCCGTTTCACCCGCCACCGTGAGCGCGACGATCTCCCTTTCGCGTCTCGTCAACGCGTCTGCACCCGTGGCGTTCCGCGTAGTCCGCCGGCGGGCGGGCGTGCCGGTGAGAAAGGTCTCGATGGCGTCGAGGATCTCCTCGGCGTCACCGAGCCAGGGTCGATGGTCGACGCCCGAGGCCTCGACCAGACGCGCCCCCGCGATGTGCTCGGCCAGGTAACGGCTGTTACCGACATCCACCCACCGCTCGTCGGTGCGATGCAGCACCAGCGTCGGCACATCGACCCTCGACAGCAGGTGACGAATGTCGAGCTCCGCGTTCAGGCCAAGCGCGCCGCGACCCATCGCCGGGCTCGCCGCGGCCCGCAGGTACCGCGCCCACCACGCCTGGTGACGCTCGTCGTCAGCCACACTGGGGTTCGCCGCGGCCCACCACTCACCGGTGGCCCAGCCTTGATCCATACCGCGTAACACCTCCTCGAGATGCTGGGCCGACCAGCCCCATGGGTAGTCGACGCTGCGCAGCCGGCGGGCAAAGGACCCGTAGGTGACCAGCGACGCGGCGCGCTTCGGGTAAGCGACCGCGAAGGCGATGCACAGGCACCCACCGTCGGAGACGCCGAACAGCGAGGCCCGGTCCGAGCCCGCCGCGTGCATCACCGCGCGGATGTCGTCCATCCGCTCCTCGAGCCCAGGAGGTTGCGAGACCGGGTCAGACAGGCCCGTGGCCCGTTTGTCGAAGAAGATCACCCGCGTGAAGGTCGCGAGCCGACGGAGAAAGCGAGCAAGGTACGGCTCTTCCCAAGCGAGCTCGAGATGAGAAATAAACCCGGGCACGAACACGAGATCGAGGGGACCCTCGCCGAACGCCTGATACGCGATGTTCACCTCACCGCTCTTCGCGTACTCAGTCGTCGGCACGGCCCCAGCGTAGCGCGCCTCAACGCCGACCAGCCGGGAACTCCGAGTGACGGTGATCCCGACGCCGCGCCCGGGTCGTCGCGCCGATCATCAACTCGGGACGGCCGAAGTACGGGAAGCCGTCGCTCGCCGTGCGAGCACCCAGATCTGGCTACCTTGCCCCCGGCCGAGCGTCCCATAACGCTCACCAGACACTGCCCTCCGCCGCGTCATCGAAGTGCAGATCGGGGGCAGTGTCTTGCGCCGGCTCCCGCGCCAAGTCGCCCGGCTGAGCGCGGCGGCAGTCAGTCCGCCTCCCCCCGGGCCCCGCACATCTACTCGTCAGCTGTGGACCATGGCAACGCGCGAGGTCGCTCTCTTGGCCGTCCGTCACCGCCGCTCTGACGGAACACAGACGGAACGAGCCGCTGTCGGACCCGTGTTTGCCCTGGTCAGGGCACTCCTGGCTCAGATGTCGTAGTAGAGGTAGAACTCGTACGGGTGAGGGCGAAGCCTGAGCTCGTCGACCTCGTGCACCCTCTTGTAGTCGATCCAGTGGTCCACCACGTCCTGGGTGAAGACCCCGCCTTCGAGCAGGAAGTCGTGGTCGTCGTCGAGGGCGTTGAGCGCCTCCTCGAGCGATCCAGGGACCTGGGGAACCGCCGCCAGCGCCTCGGGCGGGAGGTCGTAGAGGTCCTTGTCGACCGGCTCGGGCGGCTCGATCTTGTTCTTGATCCCGTCGAGGCCGGCCATCAACAGCGCCGGGAACGCCAGGTACGGGTTGCACGACGCGTCCGGGCACCGGAACTCGATGCGCTTCGACTTCGGTGACTTGGAGTACAGCGGGATGCGTACTGCGGCGGAGCGGTTCCTCTGGGAGTAAACGAGGTTGACCGGCGCCTCGTAGCCCGGGACCAGTCGCTTGTAAGAGTTGGTCGTCG
Source organism: Actinomycetota bacterium (assembly GCA_009377815.1). GTDB lineage: Bacteria > Actinomycetota > CADDZG01 > CADDZG01 > WHSQ01 > WHTI01. Next base: position 3,840 of record WHTI01000045.1, on the reverse strand, counting down.
GGGCACAGAGCGCGAGCAGTGCCGGAGCGTGGGCCAGCAGGCCCCCGATGTAGTAGCGAGCGGTGTCCGACAGCTGTGCGTAGCCGAGCTCGTCCCAGAAGAGGGGCTCGCCGTCCTTCCACAGGCTCTGGTGAACGTGCATCCCGGAGCCGTTGTCCTGGAAGATCGGCTTCGGCATGAACGTGATCGTCTTGCCGAACTTGTGAGCAACGTTCTTGACCGCGTACTTGTAGAGCATCAAACGGTCGGCCATCGTGAGCAGGTCGGAGAAGCCCATGTCGATCTCACCCTGGCCGGCGGTGCCGACCTCGTGGTGATGGACCTCGCAGGGGATGCCGAGCTCTCGCAGGGTGAGCACCATCTCGCTCCGAAGGTCCTGGAAGTGGTCCATCGGAGGAACGGGGAAGTAACCCTCCTTGTAGCGCGGCTTGTAGCCTTTGTTGCCGCCCTCCTCTTCACGACCGGAGTTCCAGACACCTTCGACCGCGTCGATGTAGTGGTAGCTCGAGTGCTGGTTCTGGTCGAAGCGGATCGAGTCGAAGATGTAGAACTCGGCTTCGGGACCGAAGTACGCGGTGTCCGCGATACCGGTGCCTTTGAGGTACTCGACCGCCTTCTTGGTGATGAAGCGCGGGTCGCGCGAGTAGTTCTCGCCGGTGAGCGGGTCCTTCACGTAGGCGTTGATGATCATCGTCGGATGGGTCCGGAAGGGATCCATGACCGCGGTGTCGGGGTCGGCCACCAGCAGCATGTCGGACTCCTGGATCTCCTGGAAGCCGCGGATGGACGAACCGTCGAACCCGAGCCCCTCATCGAACGCGTCCTCGCCGAACTCATCGAACGGGACCGAGAAGTGCTGCATCAGACCCGGAAGGTCCGAGAAGCGGATGTCTACGAACTTAGCTCCGTGCTGCTCCCCGAGCTTCAGGGCATCGGATGGGCTGGCCATGCGTTCCTCCCTCTGTGGCGACCGGCCGGTCGCTCGGCTTCAGATACCACGTGACTGTAGGGATGGGCGGTTTCCCCGCCGTTTCGCTCATGTTACGGGCGCGTTACGTGTTGGGTCACGGGCGTTGCTGGAGCCAGGCTTCGAGATGGTCGGCCTCATCGGCGTAGGCCTTCTCGAGCCCGTCGACGATCCAGCCCTCGACCTTGCCCCCGTAGAGAGGAACCCGGACCTTGACCTGACCGGTCACCACCCGGAGGGTCTTGGCTCCCTTGGCGTGGAGCTCGATCGTCCCGTTCGCGGCCAGCAACTCCTTGGCGACCTCGGGGAGGATCTTCCACTCCCAGACGTGCTTGTCGGGGTACCAGATGGCTTCCTCGACCCATGCCGGGTCGCTGGTGCCGATAAATCGCTTCGCGGGACCGTCGATGTCGATGTCGAGGACGCAGCGGATATGGCGCACGACCCTGCCGTCGTCCATCTCGGTCTGCTCGAGGACCTCGCGGTGAGAAAGGGGGCCGAGGTGGTCGCCGAGAGACGCCTGATACTCGGAGTCCAGCAGTACCTCCGCGACATGCGCGGGCTTTCCGGTGACGGCGTGTTCGATCTCGAAGTCCACGAAGGGTGACTCTAACTTCTAGTGGACCAGGCCCCGGCGGAAGGCCTCGGCTACCGCCTCGGTACGATCGTGGACCCCGAGCTTCCGGAAGATCTGCTTGAGATACGTCTTCACGGTCTCTTCGGAGACGTGGATGTGGCCGGCGACCTCGCGCGTCGACCTCCCGTGACTGAGTTCTTGGAGAACGGTTAGTTCGCGGTCGGATAATGCCTGCACGTTTTTCCCGGAGATGCGCCCGAAGATCCCTTCGGTGACGTTGGGGTCGAGCACGGCGCGACCTTCGGAGACGTCCTGGATCGCCTGGACCACGCTCTCCTTTGACGCGCCCTTCGACAGGTAGCCATCGGCCCCCGCCTTCACCGCCTCGGCGACGGTCGCGGGGTCGGTGAACATCGTCAGCACGAGCACGCGCGTATCGGGATAGGCCTGTTTGATCTGGCGGGTTGCCTCGATCCCATTCATGCCGGCCCCGAGGTTCACGTCCATGAGGACGACCTCGATGTCTCCGTTCGCAACGCGCTCGACGGCCTTCTCGCCCGTGTTCACGACGCCCACGAGTTCGACCTCGTCGCTCATATTCAACATCGCCTCGAGTCCCTGGGAGACGAGCTGGTGATCCTCGGTGACCAGAACCTTGAGAGTCATGGCGCGATCGCCCCCGGAAGTATCGCCTCGAGGCGTGTGCCCTTACCCGGCTCCGTCTGGAGTTCGAGACGTCCGCCGATCCTCGTGGCGCGCTCTTGCATCAGTCTCATGCCCACGTGGTCCTCTCCCACTTCGTCGTTCACGTCGAACCCGATGCCTTTATCTTCGATGACGATGTGCACCATCCCGTCTTCATCACTGATTCTGACAGTCACGGAGGCATCCTGTGCGTGTTTGAGCGCGTTGGTTAGGCCTTCCTGGAGGATCTGGAACGCAGCAAGGGCTACCGGGATCGGAGGCTCGCGGTTGATAGTCGCCTCGATGTTGATCTCGGTGCCCCAAAGGATCGATAAGTGATCGGCGAAGGTATGGATGGTCTGTACGAGGCCACCCTCCTCGACCGAGGACTTCCGGAGGTCGACCAGCGAATCCCGCAGCGCTTTCATCGCCCCGTTGATCGCGTCGCGCGCGCCGAGCGCCGCTTCCTTGGCGAGGTCGGTCCGGTTCGCATCGATGAACTCGCTCGCGTTCCCGCACCCGTAGGCGGCCGCAGCCAGCATCTGAAGGCTCCCGTCGTGGATCTCCTCGGCGATCCGGTTCCTCTCCGCCTCCCGCTCCTGGAACACCCGCTCGCTCGCATCGAGCAACGACTTCTGCTGCTGCCGGATCTTCTCCGACAACTCCTGCTGCGCCCTAGCCCCGAGGATGCTGAGCCGCGCGAACAGCAACGGGATCAGGAACAGGGAGACGAAGGGGCCGATGTCCTGGTAGACGGCCGCGGCGGCCGCTCCCAGCCCGGCCAGTACGAACTGAGAGACCCAGAAGCCGGCAACAGGCTTGGGGAGGAGGATCGAGAATGCCTCTGGTAGAGGTGTCCCGCGATCCAAGTGAAGCATCCCTGCCACCAGGCTCAGGTTGATTACCAGAAACACCAGCGTTGCTCCGGCTATCGCCAAGGCACCCTCGGGGAGGATGAAGGGATTCTCTCGGATCGGACTGATCAAGAGGGAGGCGGCCCCGACCGACAGCATGAGTTGACAGCGATTGAAAAATGCTCTCCATAGTGGGATTTCTCGCCGAAACTCCCTGAGGTCGAACTCACCCAGCGCAGCCATCGCCATGCCCTCCAGTGGATTGAAGAGGATGGAAACGGCGATCAGGATTGGGAACGCCATGGTCACGCGTGTTTCGAAGCCCAAGGAAACCGGGAGCAGTTCTGCGATCAAAAGTAGGATCAACCAGAAAAGGAAACGTGGGGAGGCGTCGAAATCGCCGCCGATAATCACCAGGGCGAGTAGAGCCGCTCCGGTGATGGAGACGACGCACCAAGCCAGGATCCGTCCTTTAGCCACGAAGACATCGTAGGGGCCGGGCCTTCGGCTATCGGGTCATTCCTGAAACGACGGAAGGGTCACTCCATATAGGAGTGACCCTTCCGTATTGCGACTAGTACTTCCAAGCTGCGCCTGCGACTGCGAACAACGCGACGAGCGCGCTGGCCATGGTGATCATTCGGACTTTCATGCGGACCTCCTTTTGGTGTGAAAGGTAGAGGTGTCTATGTCAGACCGGCCCGAAGGCCGCCGCTCCGCTAAAGTTGTCAAAACCCGGCGTATCCGCCGGATCCAGG
>WHTI01000058.1 GCA_009377815.1 Actinomycetota bacterium | reverse complement strand
GCTTCCGGACCGAGTTCGATCACGTCGAACCGCGCAACTGCCGGGGCCCGACCTCCCACCCCAACCTGAAACCAAGATGCTGGCCCTGCCACCAAGCCAAGACCGCAAGAGACCGCCGAGCGGGGAAACTCCAACCGCAGGCCCCTTAACGGCCCCAGCGAGCCAACAACACCACCGTGATGATCGCCGCAAGCAGCACCCCGCCGACGCCGACCAGAACGTTCACGAGCCCGGTATCCGAACAACCCTCGGCGTCGCCGCCCACCACACAGTCAACGCTGTCGCGGAGCAACGCCCACGCGAGCGGCCCCCCCGGCGATCACCACGGAACAAGAAACCACCAAGCCGACTTCTTCATGCGATGACTCTAGCGACCGCCTGAACGGATCGGGCCCGAACCGCAAGGCCCGAGAGGAAGCGGCCTCCCGGAACGAACCCTCAAAACGCTCTGGGTGAGTGGAGCGGAGGCCGCTTACTCACGGAGCCGGCCCCAGGTTCCGGCAAGCCCCGACCCACGGAGGCGGAGCGGAACGCGATTGAACGCCGCCGCCCTCGAGCGGGTATCCCCCTCCGATCGAAAACCCGACGGTAGGAGGAGAACCGTGAGGAACGGAACGAAGCTGCTCGCTTTGCTCGGTGTGCTGGCCCTACTGGCGGTTGCATGTGGCGACGAGGAGACCCCGAGCGGTGGCAGTGGGGGCGACTCGGGAGAGATCACCGTTACCGCAGAGGATTTCGCCTTCAGCGAGACCGAGATCTCCCTCGAGCCGGGGGCCGAGGTCGAGCTCACGCTGGTGAACCGCGACGACGCCGAGCACAGCTTCACGTCTGACGATCTCGGGGTCGAGGTCGAGGCCGAGGGTGGAGAGGAAGCATCGACCACCCTCACTGCTCCCGACGAAGACGGCACCTTCGAGTTCCATTGCGAGTACCACCCCGACCAGATGACGGGCACCGTGGTCGTGGGTGAAGGAGGAAGCTCGGGTGGATCGAAGGACTCGGGCGATTCCGAAGATCTCGACTACTAGGCGTTACCAGCGCGCTCCGTCTCCGACGAACGGGTTCGTAGCGCGCTCGCGCTCGAGGGTCGTCGCGGGACCGTGCCCCGGATAGACGGGGAGGTGCTCCGGTAGCACGAAGAGCTTGTTGCGGATCGCGGCGAGCAGCGTCTGAGTATCGCCGCCGGGGAGATCGCTGCGGCCGATCGAGCCGGCGAACAGCGTGTCGCCGGAGAACACCGCATCGGGATGCACGAGCGAGATCGATCCGGGTGAATGACCGGGCGTGTGGAGCACCTCGAGGGAAACCGAGCCGGCGATCAGCAGATCACCCTCGCTGGTTTCGGTGTCGACCTCGGGTGGAGGCGGAAGGTCGATCCCGAGGAGCATCCGTCCCGATTCCTGCATCCACCCGAGCAACGGCTTGTCCAACGGATCGAGGTGGAATGGCGCACCCGTGAGATCACGTAGACGGCCGGCGGCAACGATGTGATCGAAGTGAGCATGTGTGGCGACGATGGCGGTGATCCGCAGACCCTTGGCCGCGATGTCCTCGGCGAGCAGATCGGCATCATCGCCGGGATCGATGACGACCGCCTCATTGGTTGCCGGATCGCCGACGACGTAGCAGTTGCAGGCGAATGGACCGACCTCTCGGTGGATGAAGATCTCGAGGCTCATCGCTGTGCTCGCCCGATCGCCACACTGTGATCGGCGATCCACCATCCGAGTGCGCCGAAGGCCGCAGCGGCGATGACCCCGAGGACGGCCGCGGGGAACGGCTCCGCGGCGGCGACCAAGTAGTTGCCGCGACCGAGGAACGCACGACCGACCTGAACGCTCGAGATCCACACCAGGAACAGCATCGCGAGCCCAACCACCCCGGCTGCGACTCCCAGGACTTCCACCTGAGCCGAAGCCCCATCTCGTCGAGCGTGATACCCGCCGTACGCGAACGCGGCGATGGGCACGAACAACAAGAGATAAACGTAGGCGCCGGGCCGTGGAGCATCCCATCCGAGGAGCGAGACCTCGGAGATAAGCCTCGTCCCATCGATCGTGCGCGCCAGAGCCCCGAGCGGCCCGCCGAGCGCCAGGGCTGCGGCTCCCAGAACCAGGTTCGGGAGGAAGAAAGCGACGGCCAGGATGAATGCGGCTGCTTCCGCAGGAGAGATCGGGGGGGGACCGCCGAGCGCCAACTTAAGGGCGATCGCCGCAACCACGGTCACCGCCGAGAGGAGCAGCAGAGCGCCGATCATGGTCTTGGCGCATCGAAGCCCGTCCCGGAGATGCGGTCGCGATTCCAACAACGGGCCGCGTTCTGCTTCCGGCGGAACGCCCGCGGCTCGCAGCCCTCCGATCGCGCCGAACAGCGCACCCCAGACGAAACCTAGGATCAACGCCAGGAAAGGATCGGCGCCGAGGGACGGATCGCGATCGCGGACCCGGAACACGAGTGCGGCGATGAGGCACGCCAGGGAGAACGGGAGGGCGACCCGCATGCCCTCGATCAACCGTTCGCGCAGAGTGAGGGCGCCGCTGGTTTCGACGACTCGTTTGGTTGCCCAACTCAGGAACCAGCCGACGAGCAACAACGCCCCCAACGGAAGGATGGGCGTTCCCACTCCCCCGCGCTCGATGGGGATCCCCAACGCGCCGAGCCCCGCCACCCCGACGCGGGCCAAGATCCACAGGGGGCTCTTGCCGGCACCGAAGTTCGGCGCCACCAACTTGGCCATCACCACGAAGACGGCTCCGACCGCGAGCATCGCCGCGATCCCAGTGAGCGCAGCAAGCGACGACCGGTCCCAGCCGTTGGCAACGAACCCCCGCCGCACGTCGCTGCCCAGGCTCTCGAGCGCCTTCACCCCTCCGGGCCGCGGCTCCTCGATGGTCTGCTCGTTGGGATCAGCGCTCTCGAGTTCCTGCGGACCGAGTTTGGCCGTGGCTGACCCTTCCTCCGGCGGACGAAGATCGATGGTCCGCTCGTCGTCTCGATCGTCCGGCGGCTGAGTTCCTGACATGTCCCGGATGCTAACGCTCTGTCGGGGCCCCTACTCGTCGACGCCGGCGACGATCCTCTCGAGCGTCACGCCGGGATGGTCGGCCTGGAAGCGCTCCAACTGGAAGCGGCTGGGAAACAGGGCGAGCAGATCCCCATCCGAACGGGTGAACACCTCTGCCTGCCACATGCTCCTGAGTGCATCCCGGCCCGCCTCGTCGGTGCGGCGGGCGATGTTGTAGTTGGTAGGGCTCAACTCGATCGGGGAGCCGAACTCCTCGGCGAGCCGGTACTGCGCGACCTCGAACTGCATCGGGCCGACCGCGGCAAGGATCAGATCCTGGTCCCCGCGATCGGGGTGGCGGAGCACCTGGATGACGCCTTCCTCATCGAGCTGCTGGATGCCCCGCCGGAACTGCTTGTAGCGCCCGGAATCCTTGTTGCGCGCGACCATGAAGTGCTCGGGGGCGAACGATGGGATCGCCGGGAACGCGACCGGCACCTCGACGTAAAGCGAATCCCCGATCCCGAGATCGGTGGCATTCACCACGCCGATGATGTCGCCCGGATAGGCCTCGTCGACGGTTTCGCGCTCCTGGCCGAACATCTGGTGGGCGTACTTGAGTGAATAGGGCCGGCCCGTGCGTCCGTGGACCGCGGTCATCCCCCGATCGAAGCGTCCGGAGCAGACCCGGAAGAATGCGATCCGGTCGCGGTGATTAGGGTCCATGTTCGCCTGGACCTTGAAGACGAACGCGGAAAAGGGCGAGTCGAGCGAGCGCGGGACGCCGTCCTGGTCGACGCGCGGCACGGGCGGGGGCCCGATCTCGATCATCGCCTCGAGCAACAACCTGACACCGAAGTTCGACACCGCGGAGCCGAAGAAGACCGGCGTGGTCTCTCCGGCGAGGAACGGTTTCGAGTCGAAGCCGGAGCCGACCGCATCCAGGAGCTCGATCTCCTCGCGCGCGGTGATGTAATCATCGCCGCCCTTCAGCGCCGCCTGCTCGTGGGTCATCACCATCTCCGGCGCGATCGTCGCCCCGTGGACCGTCTTGTCGTAGCGATAGAAGTCACCGGTCCGCCGGTCGATGACGCCCTTGAAATCGCCGGGGATGCCGACCGGCCAGGTAACGGGAACCGGGGTCAGTCCGATCTTGCTGTCGATGTTGTCGAGTAGCTCCAGCGGGGAGAGCCCGGGCCGATCGAACTTATTGATGAAGGAGACGAGAGGGATGCCCCGTGCCCGGCAGACGTCGAACAGCTTCAGGGTCTGGGGCTCGACCCCCTTTGCCGCATCGAGCACCATTACCGCACAATCGGCAGCGGCCAGGACCCGGTACGTGTCCTCCGAGAAGTCCCGGTGGCCGGGAGTGTCGAGGAGGTTGAAGATCACGTCCTGGAACTCGAACCGCAGTGCCGCCGAAGTGATCGAGATCCCCCGCTGCTGCTCCATACCCATCCAGTCGGATGTGGCCGCGCGCGCGCTCCGGCGGGCCTTGACCGCGCCGGCGGCCTCGATAGCTCCCGCATAGAGGAGGAACTTCTCGGTGAGGGTGGTCTTCCCGGCGTCCGGGTGGCTGATGATCGCGAACGTCCTGCGCCTCGCCACCTCGGAGCTGAGTGCTGCGTTGCTCACTCCCCCACCATAGATGACCGCACCTCTATAGGCTGTTTCTATGCCGACGCGCGCGCAGATCTTCAAACAGATCGAGATCGCCGACAACTTCATCAAGTACGCCAGACCCGGTGGCGAGGTGAAGGCGAGTCAGCGCGCCCAGCGCCGCTACGAGAAAGCCATGAAGATGGCGATGGCCGATGCGGACGACGACGCGGTCAAGCAGATCCAGTTGCGCATCGGCGACCTCGCGCGTTCGGCGGCGCGGGACGCGGAGCCGGAGATCGATGACTACGAAGGTTTGGGCGGGAACATCCAGGTGTCCGACCTTCCTCAACACGCCCGCGATCGCGTCCCACCAGGGCAGCGAATCACCAGAGGGTGGCCGGTGCTGCACGTCGGCGGCGTTCCCCGGTTCGACGAATCGTCCTGGCAACTCGAGGTCGCCGGCGAGGTCGCGGCTCACGTATCGCTCACCTATGCGGAACTCAAAGCGCTACCGGGCATGGAGATGCGTTCCGACTTCCATTGCGTTACGGGGTGGTCGAAGTTCGACAACTACTGGACCGGCGTCAAGGTCACGACGATCCTCGATCTCGCCACGCCGCGCAAGTCGGCGACCCATGTAAGCGTCGGCGACGGAGACGAGTACACCGCCAATCTGCCACTCGAGGTCCTGCTCGATGACGACGTCATGGTCGCGTGGGCGCACAACGGGAAGGACCTGGCACCGAAGCACGGTTTCCCGCTCCGTCTCGTGGTTCCGAAGTACTACGGGTGGAAGAGCGTCAAGTGGGTGCGCAGCTTCGAGCTCATCGCCGCTGACCGTCGAGGATTCTGGGAGCTGCGCGGCTATCACAACCGCGCCGATCCCTGGCTCGAGGAGCGCTACAGCTACCAGGAATCCCGTTGACGGGTTCCCTGGGATTCGGGTTCAAGGTCGGTCACTACACCGACGCGGAGGCCCTCACCGGATGCACCGTGGTTCTGCCACCGGCTGGGAACGTCACCTCGTGTGACATCCGGGGGTCGTCGCCGGGATCGCGTGAACTCGTCCTTCTCGATCTCGATCGCAGACTGACCGAGACCCACGGGATCGTTTTGACCGGAGGAAGCGCGTTCGGACTTGCCAGTGCAGACGGCGTCGCCTCGTGGCTCGCCGAACGCGGCATCGGGTACCAGACTCCGGTCGCAACGGTCCCGATCGTCCCCGCCGCCGTCGTGTTCGATCTCGGCTCCGGCGATCCCATGACCCGACCGGGGCACGCCGAGGGACGCGCCGCGTGCGATGCCGCGACCGAAGCCGCCGTCGCCAGCGGCCGGGTCGGCGCGGGAAGCGGGACGACCGTCGGCAAATGGGCAGGCTTCGAGTTCGCCGCACCCGGAGGGCTCGGCTTCAGCCGCGCGGAGCACGGTGATGCTGCGGTGACGGCCCTCGTGGTCGTCAACGCGGTCGGAGACATCATGGCCGCGGACGGGTCCGTCCTGCGCGGGACCTCGGCACCAGCCGCCGAGCCGAAGGAGCTGCTTCCCGACGATAAGGACTTCCCGACGAACACCGTCCTCGCTCTCGTCGCAGTGGAGGCGAGTCTCACGAAACAGGAAGTGAGATGGCTCGCCGGACGAGGGTCGGACGGCATCACCACCGTGGTGCGTCCGGCACACACCCGCTACGACGGAGACGTGACCTTCGCGGTCGCCGCACCCCCACGAGCCGGGTCTGCGCCCGCCAATCTCGACATCCTGGGTCCCTTGGCCACCCAGGCGGTGGCGGCCGCGATCCGGGCGGCGGTCGTCTAAGGGTTCAATTATCGCTTGATGGGCCTAGGATGGGTTGTAACAGGAAGCAGGCGGATGAAAGCCCAAACGATGACTATCCACGACGTCCTTTCGGAGGGCCTGGTTCACTCCGTCTATCAACCGATAGTAAAGATCGAATCGGGCGAGATCATGGCCTATGAAGCGCTGGCCCGCGGCCCCAACGACTCCGACCTCGAATCTCCTGCCCGCCTCTTCGCCGAGGCGCGTCGCGCGGGAGTTTTGCCCGCCCTCGAGTACGCATGCCGCACCGCCGCGCTCAGGGGAGCGCTCGAGGCGGGCCTGACGAAGTCGATCCCTCTGTTCGTCAACATCGAGTCCGAAGTCGTCGGCGAGGGTGACCGCGAGGACCACGAGATCTGGGAGAACGCACGGCAACAACTTCGTGTCGTCTGGGAGATCACGGAACGTGACATGACCCACTCTCCGGCCGAACTGCTCAAGCGCATCGAACGCATCCGAGGCGCGGGGTGGAGCGTGGCGCTCGATGACATCGGCGCAGATCCCCGCTCTCTCGCGATGCTGCCGTTCCTGAGCCCGGACATCCTCAAGTTGGACATCCAGCTGGTCCAGAACCGCACGAGCCAGGACGAAGCCAAGATCGTCCATGCCGTCGATGCTGAGGTCGAACGAACGGGTGCCCAGGTAGTCTCGGAAGGCATCGAGACTGAGGTCCAGCGCCTGGCCGGGATCGCCATGGGCGCGACCCTGGCACAGGGATGGCTGTTCGCTCGACCCGGCCCCCTGGTACCCCCGGCGACGCCCGCGGTCGAACTCAGGCTCGGCACTAGAGAGGCCATCTCGGTCGAGCGATCACCGTTCGAGATCGTGGCGGCCATGCGCCCGGTCCGTCGTGGTCCGAAGCGGGTTCTGTTCGAGATCAGCAGGCATCTCGAACAGCAAGCCATCGCACTCAACGTGTCCCCGGTGGTCCTCAGCACATTCCAAGACGTGCGGCGCTTCACGGCGGCCACGCAGAGGTTGTACGAAGCCCTGGCCGACGAACTGCCACTGACTGGTGGCCGCTTTCGGCGCCGGCTTAACGGTGGAACCTGGGCGGGGGGTGAGGGGCATCAGTCTTGACCCAACCGACCCGTTGATCAACGAATGGGTAGTGGTCGTTATCGGATCGCACTTCGCCGCCGGCTTCGCGGCGCGCGATCTCGGCGACACTGGTCCAGACATGGATCGGCGCTTCGCGTACTCGATGACTTACAACAGGGATGCGGCGGTGAGGATGGCCAAGAGTCTCCTCTCCCGCATGTACGCGCCCTAGAGGATCAGAGTTCGAGAACGACCTTTCCGAACTGCCCCCCTGCGTCGAGATAGCGCACCGCGTCGGCGCCGTCCTCGAACGGGAAGATCCGATCGACCGGGGGTGTGAGCTTCGACCCCGCGACGTACCGCAGCATCTCGGAGAAGTCGTTGTGTGATCCCATCGTCGAACCGATCAACGACAGCTGGTTCCAGAACAAACGCTGCGCGTTGATCGTTGACTTCCCTCCGGCCGTGGCTCCGGCGGTGACGAGGCGGCCGCCCTTCCGGAGCGAGCGCAGCCCGGCATCGAGGGCGTCGCCGGACGCGGAATCGACCACGAGATCGACACCGCGCTTCCCGGTTAGGTGTCTGATCTCCTTGGCGAAGTCCTTCTCCTTGTAGTTGATGCCTGCGTCCGCTCCTAGCTTGAGAGCGCGCTGGATCTTCTCGTCGGACGATGAAGTCACGTAGATCCGGCCCGCGACCGGGCGGGCCAGCTGCAACAGCGACATCGCCAGTCCGCCGCCGATCCCGGTGATAAGGACCCACTCCCCAGGCTCCAGATGTCCGCGCGTGAAGAGCATCCGGTAGGCGGTGACGAAGGTGACACCGAGAGCGGCGGCCTCGGGGAAGGACAGGTGCTCGGGGAACGGGAAGACGTTGCTCGCCGGGACCGAAACCTTCTCCGCGAAGGTCCCGGGGACGTGCTCCCCCATCATCGAGAAGCTCGGGCACTCGGACTGCTCGCCGGCGCGGCATAGCTCGCACACCCCGCACGAGAGTCCGGGGTTGATCAACACGCGCGTGCCGGGCGTGTACCCCTTCACCCCCGGCCCCGCTTCGAGGATCTCGCCGGCGGCGTCGGCCCCCAGGATGTGAGGGAAGACGATATCGATCCCTAGGGATCCGGTCAGGGTCCAGATATCGAGGCGATTCAGAGCGCACGCCCTGATGCCGACCAGGACCTCTCCGGGACCCACCACCGGCTCGTCCAGGTCCCTCACGGCGACGTGGTCGAGGCCGTAGTCATCGATGCAGAGCGCTCTCATGGTCCCTGGATAGCCGATATCGCTTCTCGTGTCACACCACCTCTTTAACGTCGGTGGTGGATCCACAATCCCCGGGCAGTGAGGTGGTTGCGATGAGGCCGAAGAAGGGCGCGAGCGTTGCCAAGCCCAAGTCCCCGAAGTGCCGGACCTGCGGCAAACGGATACACGTCCCGAAAGGCTGGTCCGCCGGACCCGCGGTCAGGCGTCACTACTGGCGGGTGCACCGCGACGTGATGCAGCCGGAGAAGAGCGGACGATGAGAGCGGAACCCAGGCCGGATCTCGGCGACCTGATGATCGTCATGCTCGCGGGAACCCTGGCCGGCGTCAGGGACCGGCTCCGTTCCGACGGGTTCGAGGCGGCATCGGATCTCGTAGCGATCCTGGTCGACATCAGCGATGACTACCTGACCGGAAGCTGGGAGCCACCCGGACCCGGGGAGGGAGGGCCCTAGATGCCCCGCGCTCTAGAGATCGCCGACCGCTTCGAGCGGGGGGCGGTCGTCGCCCTCGTCGACCGCCTCGTCCGGCTCCTTGAGGTCGACCATCCGATCGATCGTGTCGCGGAAACGATCGAGGCGGACGCGGCCCTCCTCGTATTTGTTGCGCGCGTGCCCGAGGTGACGGCCGAGCGTGTCGTACTCGTCGGTGAACCGGTTGACGTCCTGATAGAGCCGACCACAGATGTCGAGGATGCGCTGCGCGTCTTCCTCGATGCTCAGGCATTTGAGACCGAAGAGGATCGTCTGCAGGTAGCCGTAGAGATTGAGGGGAGACATCGGGATGACGCGGGACTCGATCGCCCCTTCGAACAACGGTTGCTTGCGGTGGCTGAGACGCAGGACTTCGGCGTAGACACCCTCAGCCGGGACGTACATCACCGCGAAGTCAAAGGTGTCCTCGTCCGGAAGGATGTACCGCGTGGAGATGTCCTTGATGTGGCGGGCGACATCGGAGGTGAAGGAACGCTCGGCGTCGATCCGTTCGATCTCATCGGTCGCATCGCACATCCGCTTGTAGTTGGACAGCGGGAACTTCGAGTCGATGCAGACGAGCTTGCCCCCTGCCTTGACCGCGGCGTCGACGACCCGACCGGAGCGGAAGCGATGTTGCATCGAGTACGACTGCGGCGGCAGGACCTGCCGGAGCAGCTCCTCGAGCATCGCTTCGCCGAGTCCCCCGCGTGCCTTGGGGGCCTTCAGGAGGTCCTGCAGCTGGGTGAACTCGCGCGCTTGCTCCGCAACCGATTCGGTGGCGCTCTGGACCTGCCCCAGGCGCTCGAAGATCCCCTGCGCCATCCCCGTCGAGGTGCTCTGGGTCTCGGTCATGCGGGAATCGATCCCCTCGAGCCGCTCGGACACCCGGTTGGTGTCGAGTGAGACCCGTTGGCCGAGGTGGGCGAGCTCCGCTCGCAGGGCGCGCATGTCTTCTTCGGAGCGCGGCGAGCGCCCCGGGGAGACGATCAGGGCGATCCCCCCTCCGGCGGCGAGGCAGAGCAGAACGAGCAAGATGAGACTGATGGTGTTCATGAGGCCACCCTAGGGAAGGCCTGCGACAATTCCCGGGTTTTCCACCGCCCTCCAGGGGGGCATCTGGGCCCCGGTCAGGGATTCCGGGGCACCCGATGGGTCTCGATCGTGGCCCCCGTCGAGGTGTGGGCGGTCAGGCGGAGGGCATCCTCGGTCGCCTCGAACTCGACGAACTCGTGCACCGAGCGACAGATCTCGTGGGGCGGCAGCAACGGATCGGCACAGGGAGTCAGCTCCCGACCCCCTCCACCGGTGACCACATAGGTCACCCCGTCGACCTCGGCCCGCGCGTAGAGGTGCTCGTGCCCGTTGATCACGAGATCGACGCCCCCCTCGGACAAGCGATCTGCCAGCAGCTCTCGGAGCTCGACGCTCGATCCGTGCTTGGTCCCCGGGGAGAAGGGCGGGTGGTGGAAGACGGCCACGGTCCACGGCGAGTCCTTGGCCGCGTCGATCGCGTCGTCGAGCCACTCGAGGACCTCCGGGCCTGGGGGCTCGTTGGTGTCCAGCATGATGAAGCTCACCGGCCCCCGCGACCAAGTGAAGTTGTGCCCCGGCATCCCGAAGCGCGGATCAGCGATCTGGGCCGCGCCGCCGTCGCTTTCGATGTCGTGATTGCCGAGGACCGAGTGGAATTCGGTCCCCTCGTCGAGCAGACACGCGAACGGCTCGGCGAACTTCTCGTCGATCTCCTCGGGAGCGCCGTGGTCGTAGACGTTGTCCCCTGCCTGGACGACATCGGTGAACGGATCCCTCGCCCTCAGTTTGCACATCTGCTCGATGACCTCGGCCTGTGCCACCTCACCGGTCCCGGCATCGGCGACCGCCGCGAAACGAAATACGCCTGGTCGAGCTGAGACCGCGCCCTCGTCGCCGCCACACGCACCCAGGAACGCGAGCGCGGCAAGAACGGCCCAGCATCGTCTCAACTCGGCGGCTCTTTGACGAGGGGAACGAAACGCGCGGGGGTGAGGAGACGCACAAGTCGTGTGGCTCCGTCGGTCTTGACGAACAGATAGACGTTATCGCTGGCACCCTCGGTCACCGGGATCACGAGGCGACCGCCTTCGGCCAGCTGGTCGCGGAGAGCATCGGGCACCTCCGACGCGGCGGCCGACACGACGATCGCGTCGTACGGCGCATGTTCGGGCCAGCCGGCCCAACCGTCGCCAACGGTGACGGTTGCGTTGGTGATCCCTGCCGCACGCAAGTTGCTCTCGGCTTGCGCGGCGAGTTCCGGGTGTCGCTCGATCGAATACACCTCCCGGCAGAGCCGTGCCAGGAGCGCGGTTTGGAACCCATAGCCGGTACCGACCTCCAGCGCCCTCCCGCCCGGAGGAACCCTCGCGGCGTCGATCATCCGAGCGATCAACGACGGTTGCGATGTGGTCTGTTGCGCAGGGATCCCAACGGGACGATCCTCGTACGCACGTGCCCGGAACTCCGAGGGAACGAACACCTTCCGGTCGATAGAGCGGAATGCAGCCGTGATCCGGTCATCGTCCAATCTGTCTCGGTCGATGAGCCGGGCGAGGCCTTCTTGGGATCGGGGCATGTACACCACCAGGAGACGAACCGGAGGCCGGAACCGTTGCTCGGGGCACCGACAAACATCCGGGCTACGATTCCAGTATGCCGCGCTACGAACGTCTTCAGGTCCTCGATGAACTCTTCCTTCACCTGGAAGGGCCTAATACACATATGCACGTGGGAGGTGTGGCGATCTTCGAGGGCCCCGCGCCGGACTATCAGGAGTTCCTGGACATGGTGCGCGGCCGACTCCAGTCGGTGCCCCGCTTCCGCCAGAAGCTCGCCAGCGTGCCGTTCGGGATCGGGCGGCCGGTGTGGGTCGACGACACCCACTTCAACCTCGAGTACCACGTCCGCAATACCGCCCTGCCGGCGCCCGGGGATGACGAGAAGCTCAAGCGGCTGGTCGCCCGGATCATGTCGCAGCAGCTGGACCGCTCGAAGCCCCTGTGGGAGATCTGGTTCGCCGAGGGCCTCACCGACGGCCGCTTCGCCCTCATCTCGAAAACCCATCACTGCCTGATCGACGGGGTCTCCGGCACCGACATCATGACGATCCTCCTCGATATGACCGAGGAACCGCAGCAGCCCGAGATCGAGAGCTGGCGGCCCGAGCCGGAACCGACCGCCGATCAGTTGATGATCGATGCAGTGAAGGAACGGATCACGTCCCCTGCGGAGGCCATCAGGTCGCTGCAGTCCGTGGTCCTCGACCCGGGCAAGCTGCCGAACCGTGTGATCGAGGGGGCCAAGGCTCTGGGCGCCTTCGTGGGCGGCTCGTTCTCCGCGCCGCCCACCTCGGTCAACCAGTCGATCGGCCCGCACCGCCGTTGGGAGACCGTGCTCGCCGACCTCGAAGACTTCAAGAGCGTCAAGAACTCGCTTGGCGGAACGGTCAACGACGTCGTTCTTACCGCGGTCGCCGGAGGACTCCGGTACCTCTTCGAATCGCGCGGCGAGAGGGTCGACGATCTCGAACTTCGAGCGATGGTGCCTGTATCAGTGCGAGCCGATCACGAACAGGGGGCGCTCGGCAATCGGGTCGCCTCGCTATGGGCAGCGCTCCCGGTCTACGAACCGGATCCGGCCGAACGACTCCAGATCGTTCACGAAGAGATGAAGGACCTCAAGTCGTCGGGACAGGCGGTCGGGGCGCAATTGCTCACTACTTTCGGTGAGTACGCGCCGCCGACGATCCTCGCTCAAGCATCGCGCCTCGTCGCGCGGCAGCGAGCGTTCAACCTCGTGGTGACCAACGTCCCCGGACCTCAGTTCCCGCTCTACACCCTCGGCCGCCGCATGATCGAGGTCTATCCGGTCGTCCCCCTGTCCGACAACACCACCATCGGGATCGCGCTGTTCTCGTACGCGGGCACGATCGGCTTCGGATTGCTCGGCGATTACGACGCGGCACCCGATCTCAGTGTGCTGGCCGAAGGCATCGAGAAGTCGATCGCGGAGCTGCTTCAGGCTTCGAGTTGAGCCCCACCCCGAACCCGCTTACCCCGTTCATCGAGTATCACGGAGCCTGCCTTCCCGACGGTGGGTTCGCCACCCATCTCGCGTCCCTCGGTGGCGACATCAAGGACACGTTGTGGTCGGCGGCGGCACTCATCGATGCCCCCGAGCTGATCCGGCAGGTCCACCTCGACTACTTCCGTGCCGGGGCAGACGTCGCGATCTCGGCCACCTACCAGGCGACTTTCGAGCGCCTCGGCGAGCGGGGCGTCGATCGTGACCATGCCGCGCGCCTCATGCGCTCCGCCGTGGCGCTCGCCCGGGATGCCGCCGCTGAGATCGCCGTCGGACGGGTCGGACCCGCGCCGATCGTCGCGGCTTCGGTCGGACCCTATGGCGCGTATCTCGCCGACGGCTCCGAGTACACCGGGGACTACGGCCTGTCCGTCGAGGAGTTGAGAGAGTTCCATCGCCACCGGCTCGACGTCCTCGCGGGGTCCGGTTGCGACATCCTCGCGATCGAAACCATCCCCTCTCTGCCCGAGGCCGAGGCGCTGGTGTCTCTCCTCGCCGGATATCCCGAGATGCCCGCATGGATCTCATTCTCGTGCCGGGGACCCCGCAACGTCTGCGACGGAACCCCATTCGCCCGCGCGCTGGAGGTGGCGGCATCCGCCCCGTCCGTGATCGCGGCCGGCTTCAACTGCACCGAGCCGGTCCACGCTCCCTCGCTCATCGAGATAGCCGCCGAAGGATCGCTCCCAGTGATCTGCTATCCGAACGCCGGAGGAGGAACCCGCGGCACCGAAGGATGGACCTGGAACGCACACCCGCCGGAGGAGTTCGTCAACGACGCGCTCGAATGGCATCGATCCGGTGCAAGTGCGATCGGAGGCTGCTGCGGAACCACCCCGGCCGACATCGCGGGCCTCGCGGCGGTCTTCCGAGGCCCCTAGAGCACCCGCGGCGCAGGACACCGGATCGATTGGGAGAACCACAACCGAGAACGACTCCATGACGGGCGTCTTCGTCTGGGACACGAAGCACTGCTTCCCGGACATGTTCCAGTTGGGTGTATGGGTCAGCCTCTTGCAGATCACGACCGAGGGATACGGCAACCCCGCCGGCGCGGGAAAGGTCTGCAAGCCCAACAAGCCCTGCCGGCTCAAGGTGACCATCGACCACCCACTCGTCGAGCGAGCCGAATACAAGTTCAAGGTCTACGACCAGGCAAGTAGCGCTAAGAGATGGGACTCGGGCTGGATGACCTGCACGTCGGCCGCCGTGGTCGCATCGTGCGACGAGTGATGCCGGTTACTCGGTAGCAGCGGCCTCGGTGAAGTAGAGGTCGAGGCGGCGGTTGATCTCGACGGAGCGGCGCTCCATCTCGTCGTACCGGCCTTCGGCGGCCAGTTGCGCGTCGAACACCGCACTGGCGAAGCCGACGAGTTGCGCTCCGGCATCCAGGTAGCCGAGGTAGTTCTCTCCGGTGACGCCGCCGGTGACCAGGATGTTGACGTCGTCCAGGGGACCGAGGATGTTCGAGATGTAATCCGGGCCCCCGAGTTGCTCGGCCGGGAAGACCTTGACCCAGTCGGCACCGCCCTTGTGCGCGGCGCGGATCTCGGTCGGCGTTGATGCGCCCATGCAGACCGGGAGCGAGAGGCCGTGGGCCGCTTCGATGACCTCGAGGTTGACCGTCGGGGTAACGATGAACTCGGCCCCCGCGTCGTAAGCCTCCTTGACCTGGCTCGCCTCGAGGACGGTGCCCGCACCCAGGATGGCGTCGGTCCGGCCGGCGACCTCGGACAGGGCGTCGGTGGCCCCGGGGCTGTTCATCGTGATCTCGACCGCCTCGAACCCGCCGCGCGTCGCCGCCCCGATCCCCTCGACCGCGTGCTCCGGTGCCTGCACGCGGAAGATCGCGATGACCGTGGCATCGCGCAATCGTCCGATGCGCTCCTCGAAAAGCTTCCCGTTCATGAAGTCAGATTACAGGACGCCCCGTGGGACCTCATGCACCGGACGAAACGAGGGTCATCCCCTCGGGGCTGCGTCCGAGCACGATCTTGTCCTCGACCCGCTCCGCCAGGTCGGCGACGTGACTCACCAGTCCGATCAATCGCTCCGGGGTAACGATCTTCTCGATCCCGTCGAGGGCATGACCCAGCGCTTCCGGGTCGAGCGAGCCGAAGCCCTCATCGAGGAAGAAGCACTGGAGCCGGCCCCCATGACGAGCCACCGCCTCCGCCAGCCCCAGCGAGAGGGCGAGCGACGCGAGGAACAGCTCGCCGCCCGAAAGGGTCTCGATTTCTCTCAGCTTGTCGGCGTCGAGCTCGTCGATCACATTGAACTCGGCATCGTCGTCGAACCGGTAGCGCTCGGTGAGGAGCCGCAGGTGGGCCGACCCGAGCTCGGACAGGAGCCGTCTCCGGTCCTCGAGGAGGAACTTGATGAAATGCCGGTCGGTGAAGTCCTCGGCGAGCGTGGCGTACAGGTCGCGCTCCTTGTCGAGTTCGGCGCGCTCCGCGAGCAGCTCGACCGATCGCTTCCGCTGCTCGTCGTACCCCCTCAATCGTTGCTTCGCCGCCGAGATGTCGGCCTTGACGTCCGAGTGAGCCTCCCCGAGCGACACGGTGTCCTCGAGGTCGAACTCGGCTCGCAACGCGGACAGCTTCTCGGCAACCGCGGCGGCCGCTCCGTCGGCTGCCTTAACCTTCTTCGACGCAGTTTCGACAAGTCCGGCCAGCTTCGTGTGGATCGCATCCGCTTGATCGCAGAGCGACTGGGCGTCGGCATCCATCTTCGGTGGCGTCACCCCGATCCGCCCGGCGACGTGGATGATCTCGCCGCAGAGTTCCTGTCGCCGCGCCCCGAGGACAGTCTTGCGATTGAGGGC
>WHTI01000244.1 GCA_009377815.1 Actinomycetota bacterium | reverse complement strand
GGTGAGCCGGGCGATGTAGGCGAGGCTCAACGAGCCGAGGACGATGGCGGGGATGAAGAAGGCCTTGATCGATGCCAGCGAGAAGATGGGGGCATCGGGGTCACGCCAGGAGATGTTGAGCCACCCGTCGGTGAGACTGCGTAGCCAACCGGGGGCATCGGATTGGATAAAGGCGATGATGAGGATCTGGACACCGAACCCGATCACGAAGATGGGAATCGAGATGACCATGATGGTGGACACCCTCACCAGGTTGTCGACAAAGGAGTCCTTTCTCAACCCGGCCAAAACACCGGCGATGACCCCGAGGATGGCCTCGAAGATGAATGCATAGACGGCGAGAGTGGCGGTACGGGGAATCGTCCTCCCCAAGATGTCGGATACGGGGTCACCACGGAAGTTCTTCCCGAAGTTCCCCTGTAGTAGACCGTTGAAGGTGCCGGTGGGGGGTTCGACCCCTGCGGCCCTCTGCTCCTCGCTGAGGACACGGGGGTTGGGGTCATCGTCGGGAAGGACACCCAACCACTTCCCGTAACGGATGAGGGCGGGGTCGTCGAGGTCATACTCGTCACGCAACTGGGCCTGGACGGCCGGTGCCATCGGTCTCTCCCCGGCAAGGGCGCGGATGGGGTCGCCGGGTAGGAGGAACACCATCATGAAGACGATGAAGGTGGCGCCAAAGAATACGGGGATGAATTGGAGGACGCGTCGGATCAGGTAGCGGCCCACACCGGACCCTCCTGTGAATCAAATCTCGATGAGAAAACGGTGTGCACGAGGTGACCTTAGTGGCCACCTCGCGCACGATGTCGAATCAACGGAAATCAGCCGTTGACGGTTACCTCAGCGAGGTCGATACGGGTGAACGGGTCGATCACCACGTTGCCGACGTTCTCCGAGTGGGCGGCCTGGATCTCGGCGAACCACATCGGGATGATGGGCACGTCCCGGGCGAGGAGGTCCTCGGCCGCGTTGTACGCCGCGATGGCCTCTTCCTGGGTCTCCGCACCATCACCCTCGGTGAGCAGTTCGGCGAGCTCGGGGTTGTCGTAACCCGTGTAGTTCGAGGAACCGCCAGGGGCGTGGATCGGTCCGATGTAGTTCTCGGCGGATGGGTAGTCCATGGCCCAAGCGAGACGGAAGGGACCCTCGATGGTGCCCTCGTCGAGACGACCGAGATAGTCGGCGAACTCAAGTGACTCGAACACGATCTCCTCGATACCGAGGGTCTGACGCCACTGGTTGGCGACAGCCTCCATCCACTCCTCGTGACCGGCACCGGAGTTGAACCACATGGTGACGGGCCCGTCGATACCACCGGCTTCGTCGAAGAGCGCCTTCGCCGCCTCGGGGTCGTAGACACAGGCCTGACCACAGGCACCCGGACGATAACCGTCCACCACGGGGCTGACGAAGGCGTCGGCCGCCTGCAGCGAGCCGTTGTAGATGGCGTCGATGATGGGCTGACGATCGATCGCCATCGACATGGCCATGCGGATGTCGGTGTTGTCATACGGCGGGATGGTGGTCGGGAATGCGATCCACGTGAAGGTCGAGGACGGCGCCCGGAGGAACCGGTCACCGAACTGCTCTTCGGCGGCGGCAAGCTGCTCCGGCGGCAGAGCATCCATGATGTCGAGGTTGCCGGCGAGCACCTCGTTGTAGGCGGTAGCCAGCTCGGCGAAGATCAGGAACTCGATCGAGTCGGCGTTGCCCTCGTCACCGGCGTAGTCGGGGTACTTAACCACGTTGATGCCGCGGTCGTGCTCCCACGTTCCGTCCATCATGTAGGGACCGTTGCCGATGGGCGCCTCGTTGAAGGAGGACTCGTCGGCGATCCAGTCGGGATGGGCCGGGTAGAAGGCGGTGTATCCCAGCATGAGCGGGAACTGCGAGAACGGACCGTTGAGGGTGACCTCGATGGTCTGGTCATCGACCGCGGTGAGCCCTTCGAACTCGGTCGCAGCCGGTGGGGTGACCTCGTTGCCCTCGTCGTCGACCTCTCCCTGGAGATCCTCGTAGCCCACGATGCGCTCGAAGAAGTACGAGTTGTTCTGGGCGTTGGTGGACAGCGCGCCGAAGGTCCAGCCATCGACGTAGTTCTGGGCGGTCAGCGGGGTTCCGTCATGGAACGTCCAACCCTCCTTGAGGGTGATCGTCCAGGTGACGTTGTCCTCCGACGTGATGTCGGCGGCAACGGCGTCGGCGTCCTCGTCGCCCCACATCGGGGTGACCGTCTCCGGGTCGAACGTGATCAGCGAGCTGTAGAGACCACCGAGAACCTCGGCGCCACAGGTCTCGTTGGCGTTGGTCGGGGTGAGGAACTGCGGCTCACAGATATACACGCTGAAAGAGCCACCTGCCGCGGCGGGCGCGTCGGTCTCGACGGGCGCCTCCGTCTCGGCGGGCGCCTCCGTCTCGGCGGGGGCCTCCGTCTCGGCGGGGGCCTCCGTCTCGGCGGGCGCCTCGGTCTCGGCGGGTGCCTCGGTCTCGGCGGTGGTCGCCTCGGTCTCGGCGGTGGTCTCTTCGGTTTCGCCACCGTTTCCACCACAGGCCGCCAGGACCAGCGATAGAACGCCGACGAGCGCAATAATGCGCAACCATCGGTTCTTCATGATTGTTTTCCTCCTTGAGGGTTACTTGTTGGGAGTCGGCAAGAATGCCCGACTCCGACCGGTGACGCCACATCCACACCCAGGCCCCGAGGGGAATGGGATAAAGGGATGTGGAGCACACCTTTGCTCATACCGTAGTCCAATCCAACAGGTCGCATCGCCTCGATTGGGGTTTCGATGTCTCAAAGGTCGCC
This sequence comes from Actinomycetota bacterium, assembly GCA_009377815.1. GTDB lineage: Bacteria > Actinomycetota > CADDZG01 > CADDZG01 > WHSQ01 > WHTI01. The sequence continues at coordinate 204 of WHTI01000244.1, read as the reverse complement.
TTGCCCCTCCCGGTACGGGCCGACCACGACTATAGCCGCCGTCCGGTGACGGAGGGCGAGAACGTCTGTCAGATGTCGGTGGTCTTCTGCTCCTCGACGACGGTGTTGCCATCACCGGAGACCTGTCGCATGGTGCGGGTGCGGAACCCTCCGAAGGTTCCCCGCACCAGACCGGTGATGAAGGCGACGCCACCAACAACCATC
>WHTI01000418.1 GCA_009377815.1 Actinomycetota bacterium | reverse complement strand
GGGCGGATCGATCTCTGGCGTGTCGCGATGCAACCGGGCAAGCCGGTCGTCCTCGGAGCGATCGGGGAGGTTCCCTTCCTCGGGCTGCCGGGCAACCCGGTATCGATCCACATCGGCTTCGAGCAGTTCGTCCGTCCCGCCCTTAGGAAGATGCAGGGCATGACGGGCGTTCTGAGGCCCACCGTCCGCGCCTCACTGTCGGCCCCGCTCGACAAGAGGCCCGGGAGGCTCCATTTCGTGCGGGTCACCTTGGGACGTGACGACAACGGATGGATCGCGAGCCCGACCGGTCTCCAGGGCTCTCACATCCAGTCCAGTCTCCTCAACTGTCACGGCGTGGCACGATTCGACATCGATGAGTCACATCTCGATGCCGGTGCCGAGGTGACGGTCGAGGTCTGGTCACTTCCTGAAGAGGAGAGCACGACATGAGCGAGTCAGAGAAGGCAGGTCCCGCAGCGGGCCCGTCGCGAAAGGACCGCATGAGCGACGTTCATCCCGAAGCGCAGGCCAGGATGGTCGACGTCACATCAAAGCAAGTGACCGAACGGATCGCGGTTGCATCCGGGGTCGTGAGGATGTCTGCCGAGACCGTCAGACTCGTCATGGAGCGGTCGCTCGACAAAGGGGACGCGCTGGCGGTTGCCAGGGTCGCGGGCATCATGGGAGCGAAGCGAACCGCGGATCTCATCCCCCTGTGCCATCCGATCGGGATCTCATCGGTCGACCTGAGCCTCGAGGAGATCGACGAAGGCATCGCAATCACCGCGACGGTTAAGACGGCGGAGCGGACCGGCGTCGAGATGGAAGCCCTGACCGCGGTTACCACCGCAGCGTTGACGCTCTACGACATGGTGAAAGGGACGGAGCGCGCCGCCGAGATCACCGACGTGCGCCTCGAGAGCAAATCCGGAGGGAAGTCGGGGGCCTGGAAGCGTTAGGCCTCCTTGGCTCGCTTGAAGTAGGCGGTGGTCCCCGTGGCCTGGCTCTCGAGGACCTGCACCAGTTCCCATCCCTCTTCGCCCCATTGGTTCAGGATCTCCTGGAGAGCGTGCGAGATCAGTGGCACCGTCGTGTACTCCCACTTCGTCATATCGGGTGTCCTCTCGTTAGTGGTGTTGTGGTCGCTCCTAAACTAAACGCGTGAAGGACGCCATCGTCGTCGAGCGGACCGGGAAGGTGCTTGCCGTCCGCGTTCGCTGGGCGGGCTCGTC
>WHTI01000165.1 GCA_009377815.1 Actinomycetota bacterium | reverse complement strand
CTTAGCCTTAGCAATGGCAGCGCGAGATCGCGAACACGCCTGGTGTTGGCAGTTGTGCCAATCGTCGTGTTGAGGAAACAAGGCTGTTGCCTCTTCGTCAGAAGCGAGTTCATGAAACGCCTCTGCGATGCCCTCTAGCGCCGCCAGCAGGTCAGCCTCCGCAGAGCCGGGTCTGTGGCTCCACCACCACATCGCCATCCGTCGCGCCTCTTCTGGACCAGATGCCGTGACGCTGTACGTGGCGTGCATCGGTACCTCGACGACATAGCGGCGGGCTTCGTCGTCGCACCTCACCGCAATAAATCCCTTTCCATGTCCTCTTCGACCTGCCGCGACCACGTCGTATAGCTGGGAGGGGAGTCCTCTAAGGGCAGATCGGTCAGGTCCAGGTCGTTAACGTTCAGCACGGCGTAGCTCTTGCGGTCGCGCTCCTCCCAGGCTTCACGGCGCTCGTCAGCCTTCCTGAGCGCCTTCCGGTAGCTCTTCCGGGCTATCTCAAAGAACGGATATCTGAAGCCATTAGGCAGCACTATGTGCGGCACATAAGCCCAGGTCTCGCTAAAGACGCCGTCGCAGTCGAGATAGGTCGAGACGCGGCGATAGGTCGCGCCGATGGCGTAGTCACTCATCGCCGCGGGTCTCCTTATTAAGAACCTCAACCATGAGGGGCTGAATGCGTGCTCCAATGGCGAACTCATCTCGCCATGCAGTTGCCGTATGAACGTCCCGGAATACGGGCATGAACCCAGTGCAGCCGGGTGCAAATGGTTCATCTGCTACATCCAGCAGGCCGATTCTGAGATTTGACCAAGGTTCGTAAGTACCGACTGTATAGAGCACATGGGTCATCGCTCATCGTCCCCCTCCTGGCAGGATCACGAGGCCGATAATCAGCGCCACAATCCCGCCGTAGACCAACGCCCAGCCCAGCGCAGACCCCAGGCCGCGCACGATTCGCGGAGCCTGCATCGACAGCAGCGTGGCTTCTAGCCGCTCACGTCGCGTCACATGCGGATCACGCATTAGTCGCCACGCCATCGCAGCCCCACGTCATTCGCCCGCAGTTGAGCCTCGAATTCGGCCATCTTTGCTTCCGTCTCCTCAACACTTTCATCTAGAGGAGCGTTGAATTTGGCGTAGAACTTCGCGTCACAGCTCTCACAGAAGAGCGAGCGCTGCTTGCCGCGTCCGTCTACCAGCGCCGGCTTCTCACGGCAGGTCGCGCAGAGAGAGGGCTTGTCATGTGTTCGCTTTCGTCCCATCACTACCTCAGTCCAGTTCCTTGAGCGGCCCCGACACAGGGCCGGGGCCGCTCTGTGTCTAACACCTATTCCAATGCGTGTAGTAGCCGCTGCCGGTCCAATGCTGGTGCGCGCACCAGCCCACTGAATCGCCCCAGGCCGCTTGACTCTGCGGGATGAACCCCACATAAGACGCCGCGGTTATCAGGGTGATCACCAGCAACAGAGCTCCATGCTTGACTTTCCTTCCAACTACCCTTCTCATTTCTCTGGCAGGCCTCCTTCACAGGCTTGCTAAAGAGGCGCCCGGCCCATACCGGGCGCCTCATTTCGACCTACTGATAGAGCCCATCCGCATACGTCCGCTTGCTGTCGAAGAAGTCCCCGGTAGCAGGAAACGTCCGCGTCTTGCCGCAGACTCGGCAGACGCCCAGCAGCTCTTCGTTACCGTTAGGCGACTCCACGATGTAATGGTGAGGACAGGCGTCAGGCTTCGGCTTCGTAAAGCCGCGTGTCGCATGGAAAAGCCGTGTCTGGCTCGCGGTGTTGAAGGGCCGCATCTTCGGGTTGCGGTCGGTGCCGACGACGTACCGGCCCAGAGTCTCGGTGCCGATATGTCTGATCTGGTTCTCAGCCCGCAGTGCGTTCAGGCGTCCGCCAACCTGGCCCGCCGTCAGACCTAATGCGAGTCGTATCTCGCTGGCATAGCAGCCTGGGTGCGCCTTGATGTAGGTCAGGACTAGACGCGAGCGGGCGGCGAGCTCAGCACCTAGCGCGGTCATAGCAACCCCTCCTGCTTGCCTAGCGAGTCCTCGTGCCGCTGGATCAGTTGGGATATGGCTGCGGTTGCGTTCGCCGCGCTCGCGCCCTTAGAGCACGAACCCGACAGGCCGTCTGCGCAGGTGACACCGCAGTACTGCGACCGGTCGCCTCGGCGCTCCCGGAAGGGGTGCATAGAACGGCGGCAGTAGGCGCAGGGAACCTTGAAGCTCGACATGCGCGCCCATACGTCAGAGGGCGTGGTTCGCTTGACCTCGATGCGCGGCTGCCCCTGACGCCAGGTGCGGTAGAGCCAGGGCAGGAAGTCGCGGGTGAACTCGTCGCTCTCGTACCAGCGTGTTTGAGTCGTCATCCCATCACCGCCCATATGCCCACACCGATGGCAGCCCAGCAGGCCAGGCCCAGGGGCGCAACCAAGACCATGCTTCGCCACGCAGAGCCCTCAGGCGCCGCATACGAGCCCTCAATCACCACAGGCGCGCCACAGGCCAGGCACAGTGGGTTGGGCTGATGGACCACACATCCCGGCGTTTCCTCGAACCATCTACAGGTGCAGCCCTTAGGCTTCACAGCGCCCCAATCGACGCCGCCACGTTGGAAGCTCATGACTGCGCCGCCTCCAGGTCGATCAGCCGTGGCCAATCAACGCTGGTGTCCCTGCCGTCCGCATGAGCGCCACAAAGCGGGTTGAAGCCGTCCGGCTCGCAGGTGCAGGGAGGGAAGACAGCGAGGGTTAGGGGAGTGGCATCCCTGCCACCCCCAGAGCAGACGCCAGCGACGGAGCAGCCGGTGTCTGCGGGACTATTTGGATTGCTTCGCGCAAGGGACTGACTATGGGAGGTTCCCAATAGTTTCGGCGGGAGTATGAGAGGCCCGTGGGGGCTCGATGCATGAGGCTGAGAGCCCCCTAGCCTTCCGTCCATTAGTTGCTCCTCGATTCGGTTCTTTATCATTGCAAGGGCATCGTAGGGAATTCACGAAGACATGTCAATAGCCTGGGGAGGCAAAATGCAAAAATTCTTGACACCTAATCGTCTAGACCGGATACTAGCAGACATGAAGCCTCTTAACGAGCTGTTGACTGATTGGCGTGACACCGTAAGGCTCTCATCGGCTGAAGCTGCTCGACGTTGTGGAATGAGCAGCCAACAGTGGTGGGAGCTGGAGAGTGGCAGAACGCGCAACCCTAGGGCGAGCACACTACATAAGCTCACCGAGGGCACCGGCATTCCCCTCGAGCGGCTCGTGGAGGCTTCTAACCCCGGCCACCCCGCCGAATCGGTGCCTGCGTGACGCTTCGATATGTGAATAACTTGGTGACACCTGATTCTAGTATTTGATTTCCATAAGTCCTAGAATCCAGCTCATCACATCCGAATAGCGTAAGGCACCCTCCAGAAGCCCTGGCCCCCGTCCTCGGCAAGGATGCCTATGCGTGGATTACTCGATGGGGGATGGGTGGACGGCTTCAGGTGGTACCTGCAAGCGCAAGGATTGTCGCAGCATAGTATTAAGAACTACACGAATAACGCTCGCTGGTGGATTGAATGGTGCCGCGAGCACGAGATTGACTTCCGTTCCGCAGGACGCGACGCAGTCACTCTCTATTTAGGCCACCGCGCAGAGACGCGCAAGCAAGCTACCGTCATGCTTTCGCTGCTCTGTATACGCTATTTCTATGATTACCTCATTGAAGAAAAGGAAGCCATTAGTAACCCGGCTCGGTTGGTCAAGTATCGTCAGCCCCAGGCTCCACCTACTCAACCATTCTCCCCAGAAGAGATGCGGCGCATGTATTACGCCTGCCAGAACTTTCGCGAGCAAGCCGTCTTCCTCCTGCTAGCCTTCGCAGGGCTAAGGCGTTCTGAAGTCTTCAGTATCCGGCGGGCCGACTGTGATTTCGCATCAGGTAGCGTTCTTGTTCTCGGCAAGGGATCGAAGTACCGTCGAGTGAATCCAGGCCCTGCTGTCATGGAGGTGCTTGATTTTGCTTTGAAGTTCGGCGAGCAGCTCTGCCCGTTTGCCGCAGACGACTACGTCGAACGGTTAGTTCAACGCTTGGCAAAGAAGGCAGGCCTCCACGGTCGCATCTATCCTCATCGCTTCCGTCACACGTTTGCGACTACGTTCTTGGAGGCTGGCGGACAGATAGACGAACTCATGATTATCCTGGGCCATGCACGGCCAGAACAGTCGATGTATTACGCCAGGGCAACCCAACAGCGGCGAGCACTAACTAGGATGCAGGAATTAGATTTGCCAGCGCTAATCGGCGTTGACAGGCGAGCCAACATCACGGTGCCCGCTGAGCTCGTGAGCTGATGGCCGCTGCGCTTGCTCGATCAGCCCTGCCTGTCTGCGTGGTTTTCGCCTGTCTCTCGCTCTTCCTGGTTCCTGAGCCGTTGCGCCTGCCCGCCGTCGGCTTGACCGGCATCGGCGTCTTCGGTTTCGTCCTGCTGATGAGTGCAGGGGCGCTCCGACTCTTTGAGCTCACGATGTATCTGGCAGCGCTCACCATGGCCTGGAACGGCCTACGCTTGACCGACTGGATGACAGTCAGCGATGTCTTTTTGCTTGCTGCCTTTATGCTCGCGCCCTTAGCTTTACCACTTCGCTTTTCCAGGTCGTCGCCGTTAAACGCAGTCCTCTTCGGCGTTGGCCTGATCATCGCCGGTGGCTTGCTCGGCGCCGCTGTGGGAGGCCAGACCGACATAAGCCCACTCCTGCGCCTCAGTGCTGCATCAGTAGGGCTCCTTATCTTGTTTGCCCTCTGGCAGCCGCCAAGGGAGAAGCTGGAAATTATCGTCTGGCTATGGGTCGGCTCGGCGGCGGTGAGTGCGATGTATGACATAGGAAAAGATTTCGGGCTAATGGGTAGTAGTGGACGCAGCGGTGGCATAGCTACCGGATTTAAAGACGGGGTCAACTCTTACGTGAGAGCTGTTGGCCCGGCCATAGCGTTTTGCTGGTATAAACGCCCGATAGGCTTACTCGCAGGAAGTATTCTGGCCCTCTTCATAATCGCTTCCATTATGAGCGGGTCGCGGATTGCTCTTGTTGCACTATTTGTAATGGCTGGCCTATTCCTACTTACTCCCAAGAGGGTCATTCTTTTGTCAGGTATGGGTATAGCAGGCCTCGTCCTTATCGGTATCTTTAGCTATACCACGCTCTTTTCAGAACGAAACGCCATCTCACGATTCCTTCTCTCACTGGATTCACAAGATCAAAGAGTGTCTAGTAATGAACAGAGATTGATTCTTCTACAGCGTGGCTTAACAGCTGTTGAAGCTCGGCCGTTTACAGGCACAGGGTTCAGAGAAGATCGAGACGCTTATCAAAGACAGAGCACTTGCCCATCGATAGTCTGTGAAGGGAAACCTTACCATATTATCTATCTACAGATTTGGGCGGCGGCCGGACTGTTGGGAGTGCTCGGCATCGGCCTGATTGTCGTCGTCGTTCTGAAAGAATTCCTGATTGTCGATAAGAGCGACCTCTTACGCGTTGGCCTCATCGCTGCTACTATCAGCGTTCTTGTTACTGGACTCTTCACGCCTGTTATATGGGAGCGCTGGATTTGGTTTACCTTAGCGCTCGCCCTGAGCGCTCAGCCCCTGCGGCAGCGGGAT
>WHTI01000243.1 GCA_009377815.1 Actinomycetota bacterium | reverse complement strand
TGCACGAGGTGCATGCCGCCGGTCAGACCCTGATCGTGGTGACCCATGACGAGAGCCTGGGCCGCTCTGGGCAGCGCCTCGTGCAGGTTCGCGACGGACTGATCGTGCATGACGGCGATCCGATGACCGGGGAGCTCCACCTCGCCGATGCAGTGGTGACGTCATGACCGGGGTCACCATCCTCACCGTACTCGCCTTGCTCCTGCTGACCCCCCTGGCGGTGGCGGCGTTGCGGCAGAGGACGCTGGTCACCATGGCCCTTCGCAACATCGGACGTCGTCGCGCCGAGGCGATCCTCGTTGTAGCTGGAGCGCTGCTCGGTACGGCCATAATCACTTCTTCGTTGGTGGTCGGCGACGTTATCGAAGCATCCTTCGCCGACGGCGCTCGAACCGAATACGGCCCCGTCGACATCACCGTGACTGCCTCCAAGCAGGCAGACATCAGCAAGGTTTTCGATCAGGCCGCAGCGGCGGACATCGAAGCGATCGATGGTCTGTTGGTAACAACGACAAGCACGGGGACTTTGGAAGCCCCCGGCCACGATGCGGCGGTACCCCAGGTCCGGATCGTGGAGTTCGATCTTTCTTTGGCGCGCGAGTTCGGCTCAGACCCCCAGATCACCGGTCTCGCTGAGACCGACGGTCTCGCCGCTGGGGAAGTCCTCTTGAACTCACGCACCGCGGGCGAATTGGAGGTAGCGGCCGGTGAGTCGGTCATCCTCCACGCGTACGGCTCTCGGATCGATCTTGTCGTGAGTGATGTGCTTGACGAGGTGGGCTTGGCTGGTTACAGCGGGGCCATCGTCACTCCCGGAACCATCGGGGATCTCTTCGCATCGACCACGCTAGCGGCCGTCGCACCTCACGAGCAGTTGTTGGTCTCACTAGATGGTGGCGTGTTGGACACTCGCGCCATCTCGGACGCGGCCGTAGCGGAACTAGATGCTGCGTTCGTCGACCTCCCAGGTGTTGAGATAGAGGCATCCAAGGCCGCGGTCCTGGACAACGCGGAGAGCCAAGGAGCAGGTCTCAGCAAGTTATTCAGCACGATCGGTGCATTCAGTGTGCTCGCAGGGATCCTGCTACTGATCAACCTTTTTGTCATGCTCGCGGAGGAACGAAAGACAGAGCTGGGGATGCTCCGTGCCGTTGGATTCACCCGCCGACTGCTAACCCGAGCGTTCGCGGTCGAGGGAGCCGTCTACGCGTTGGCTGCTTCCGTGTTGGGAGCCGCGGCCGGCATCGGCATCGGCTGGCTCGTTGCCCTCGTAGCCGGTCCTATCTTCGGTTCGACCGCTCAAGGGGCTAGTACGCCCATCGTTATCAAACCCTTGAGCCTCGCTATCGGTGCTACGACGGGCCTGGTCATCTCGCTCGTCACCATCTGGGTGACCAGCATCCGCATCGCGAGGCTCAACATCATCCGGGCCATCAGGGACCTTCCGGAGCCCAAGGTGGTCAAGGTGCGCAAGCGCATCCTGGCCCTCGGAGTGTTGGGCATCGTCTTCGGTGCGGGCCTGACCGCCGCCGGCTACGCAGGTGAGAGCGCGATCCCGTTGATGCTGGGGATTCCCATCGCGGCATTCTCTGCCGGACCTATGCTGCGCAAACTCTTATCCGAGCGCTTGGGCCGGCAACTCGCTGCTGGAAGCGTGCTGGCTTGGGGTCTAGGGGTGGATCCCCTCTTCCCCGAGATCATGGGGGACGCGGAGATCAGCGTCTTCGTCTTGCGTGGCGTCGTGTTGACCGCAGGAGCCGTTTCTTTGGCCGTCAGCCTCGACCGTGTTTGGACTTTCGCTATCGAACTTCTGAGCAAAGGTGGACGTGGCCTGGCGCCGCGCCTGGGACTCGCGTACCCGCTGGCGCGGCGGTTCCGCACTTCCATGCTGCTTGGCATGTTCTCGCTAGTGATCTTTACGGTGACTATCCTCACGTCCTTCTCGGCCTCGTTCCGCAACGCTACCGGTCAAACCGTGGACAAGATCGCTGCCAATTACGACATCGTGTTGGATTCGAATCCGGCCAATCCCATCGACGTCGCCGCTCTAGTAGCCCGCGACGATGTCACCGCCGTAGCCAGCCTTTCTCGAGACGTTGCGAACTTCGAAGCGTCACACTTGGCGGCTCCACGCCCCGGGCCCATCACCGGGTTCGATGCGGATCTGCTCGCACGGGGGACGCCGGGTTTGTTCGCTAGAGACGCTTCCTACGGCAGTGATGCTGAGGTCTACCAGGCGGTGCTCGACGACCCCTCACTCGCGATCGTGCCGGAGAACTTCCTCGTTGCCGGGGTGGATGTAGCGGTGTTTAAGACGGGCGACAAGTTCACCGTCATAGAGCCGGGAAGTGGCAAACACCACGAATTGACCGTAGCGGCCTTGGGCGAGACGGATTGGTTGGACAACGGAGCCCTCGTCAGCAGGGAGCTGACCACCACGTTGTTCGGTGCTCAGAACATCGCCACCCGGTCGTATGTCGCTGTGCCAGATGGCGCCGATGCCAACGTTGTGGCCTCAGCACTGAACTCCGATTTCCTGGTCCAAGGGGCCGATGGGCGCACCTTCTTTGAGATCGGCACGGAAGGCCAAGGACAGCTCACGGGCTTCCTAGCGATCATGCAGGGCTTCCTCGGCTTCGGTCTGCTCGTCGGGATCGCAGGTCTCGGGGTCGTGATGGTCCGAGCGGTGCGTGAACGTCGCCACGAGATTGGGATGCTACGCGCCATGGGTTTCCAAAGAGGGCTTGTTCGCACGGCGATGCTCTCGGAAGCAGGGCTCATCGCGATGCAGGGCACGCTGATCGGTGCCGTGCTCGGCTTAATCACGGCCAAGCAGCTGCTGGCAGGAACGAACGAGTCATTCGGTGATGAGCCCGTGGCCTTCATCGTGCCTTGGATCGGGTTGGCCGTGATCCTGGCTCTGCCCCTGCTCTCGTCGCTGGCTGCGACCTTGGCGCCCGCGTCTCGAGCAGCCAACATCCGTCCCGCGGTCGCTTTGCGCGCCGCCGACTGAAGGA
>WHTI01000463.1 GCA_009377815.1 Actinomycetota bacterium | reverse complement strand
TAGAGCGTTCTGCATTTAGGTTGACGCATATCCGGCATTTTTGAGGTAATTGGCGCACTCCTGTGCTGAGAAGGCGTCGAGGCCCTGTCCGATGCGGTCCGAGAGGTTTTCGACGGTCCGTTCGGCGGCGTTGCGGAGCAGGGCCTTGAGCTTGGCGAAGACCTGCTCGATGGGGTTGAGGTCGGGAGAGTATTTGGGCAGGAACAGCAGGTGTGCGCCGGCGCCTCGGATGGCTTGGCGCACGGCCTGGCTCTTGTGGCTGCCGAGATTGTCCATGATCACGACGTCGCCCTTGCGCAGGGTCGGGACGAGGGCCTGCTCGATATAGGCGAGGAAGCGCTCGCCATTGATCGCTCCGTCGAAGACGCAGGGTGCATCGATGCGGTCATGGCGCAGCGCGGCCAAGAACGTCATGGTGTTCCAGTGGCCGTGCGGCGTCTTGTCGACAAGCCGCCGGCCGCGCGGGCTGCGGCCATAGGTGCGGATCATGTTGGTCTTGGTCCAGGTCTCGTCGATGAAGACGAGGCGGCCGGGATCGATCCGGTCCTGGTATTTGCGCCATTGCGCCCGGCGGCGGGCTACGTCCGGACGGTCCTGCTCGCTGGCGTGGAGCGTCTTTTTTTAAAACTGATGCCTTCGCGCCGGAAGAACCGGCTCAGCATCGATGTGTCGGCGCGCACGCGGCGCTCGGCGGCAAGACGCCCCGACAGGGCTTCGAGTGTGATGTCGGGATCGTCCGCGAGCACGGCCAGCAGCCAATCGCGCTCCGGCTTGAGCTTCGAACGACGATGGCCGCCCGTCCCCACCGGCCCCCGTTCGCCTGTCAGCCGGTAGCGCTGTACCCATTTTATGGCCGACGACTCGCCGACACCGAACCGCCCCGCCGCCGCACGCCGGCTCATACCCTCTTCTTCGACCGCTCCGATCACCCGATCCCGTAAATCCTGCGAGTAAGCCTTCGCCATCCCGGCTGGCCTCCTTTACCCAGCCGGAACCTTGAATCACAAACACGACGATTTGGGAATCCCCCAGCGATTCAATCTATTCACACAATGCTCTAG
>WHTI01000026.1 GCA_009377815.1 Actinomycetota bacterium | reverse complement strand
TGCGTGCCACTGGGCCAGAAGGGCCGCCTCCTGGTCCCGTGACGGGCCGGCCTTAAGGGCGTCTACTCCCCGCTTACCGCTCCATTCGTAGGTATCCGCGATCGTCTCGGCGAGCGAGCGGAACAACAGGCCCTCGTGAACCGCGCGGGACGAATCGAAACCGTCACCAGCGGACTCCTCGGCGTCGTAGAGGGGCAATTCGACCTTCTGGGATCTCAGGAAGTCGTCCTCCACCCAGGTGAACTCGCAGTCGCTACCCAGGACGTAGCGGATGCGGTTCAGCAGGAGGCCCCAGGAGAGCACGTACTCGGGTCCGCTGGCGTTGTAGGGCCCGGGACGGCGTCTGTCGGCCATCCAGATCGTCCAGTCGCCGAGATCCCGCCCATCGACCACCTGGACGATGCGCTCCGGCCTCCCCGGCGCCAGGACCTCTCCGCCCTCAGCGATCCTCTCGACCCAATAGGTGAACCGGTCGGAGTGATCCCCCGGTCCGACGACGTAGCCCGGGCGAACGATCAGGCTGCGGCGACCGAAGACGTCCTCCACGGCCCTCTCGCACAGGACCTTCAGGCCGCCGTAGGTCTCGTTCGTGACCTCCTCGATCGACGGATCGTCGAGCTCGAATAGGTCGCTGTGTTCGTCGATGCCGGGCTTGAGGCCCCCGAACCGGTAGACCGATTCGCTCGAGATGAACGTGTAGTGCTGCGTGCGATCGGCCAGCAACTCGGCCGATGCCCTCACCAACCGGGGTACGTATCCGGAGACGTCGATCACCCTATCGAACGTCTGTTCTCCCAGGGCACCGAGTCCCCCATCCCGGTCTCCGTGGACTTGGGTGGCGTATGGAACAGCGTCTGGATCGCTCTTCCCGCGGTTGAAGAGCGTCAATTCGTGTCCGCGCGTCAAGGCGGCTTCCGCGATGTGGCGGCCGACGAACCGCGTCCCGCCCAGGACCAGATAACGCATCGAGCAACTATATGGGGAGTGCCTACGAGTCCCCGGGGCGGATCAGTCCCGTCTCGTACGCAAGTACAACGGCTTGGACTCTGTCTCGGAGACCGAGTTTCATGAGAACGCGCTTCACATGCGTCTTCACGGTGGCCTGGCTCAGGAATAGTTTGTCCGCGATCTCGTGATTGGCGAGGCCCGCGGCCATGAGCGTCAGCACTTCGGCTTCCCGAGGGGTCAAGCTCTCGATCTCGGGTGGCGGGCCGGAGGTGATCCCATGCGATCCGAAGGCTTCGATCACCCTGCGGGTCACCTTCGGATCGATGAGGCCGTCTCCCGCAGCCACGACTCGGATCCCCTCGAGCAGCTGTTCGGGCGGCGCGACTTTGAGGAGGAACCCGCTGGCCCCCATCCGGAGGGCCTCGTAGAGGTACTCGTCTTCTCCGAAGGTCGTGAGGATGAGCACCCTCGGGGCGTTCTCGCGTGCAAGGATGCGCCGTGCCGCCGACAATCCGTCGAGCCGCGGCATCCGTACGTCGAGCAGTACGACGTCGGGGGCCGTGCGCTCGACGAGCTCCACGGCCTCGAAGCCATCGGAGGCCTCTCCCACCACCTCTAGGTCCGGCTCCGCCTCGATCAACATCCGGAGCCCGGCGCGCACGGTGGCCTCGTCGTCCGCGATCGCGATCCGCGTCACAACGGGAGCCTTGCCCTCACAGCGAATCCGCCCGATGGATCTTGGTCGGCTCGGAGTGATCCTCCGAATAGAGCGACCCGTTCCTGCATCCCGATCAGACCGTGACCGTTCCCGTTCCCAACCTCCCCCCGGCGCCCTGAGCCACCGGTATCGACGATCTCGAGCTCTAGCTCCGAGACTCCGTAGACCACGCGGACCGTAGCGGTCGCTCCCCTGGCGTGCTTCAGGACATTGGTCAGAGCCTCTTGCACGATGCGGAAGGCGGAGACATCGATGCCCGCGGGAAGGGAGCGGGGATCGCCTTCGACCGTTAGGTCCACAACAAGCCCGGTGTTCCGGACCTGTTCGAGGAGATCGCCCAACCGGTCGAGGCTGGGCCGTGCCGCAAGTGCCGCCTCCGAATCGTCAGTCCTAAGCAACCCCAACATGCGATGCAGCTCCGTGACCGCTTCGCGACCCGCGTCTTCGACGCCCTTGAGGAACTCTCGTTCGGAGACCTGATCGTCAGACAGCCTGCGCCGGACCGCGCCTACCTGAAGGACCATCACGCTGACGTTGTGTGCCACCGCGTCGTGCAGCTCCCGGGCGATCCGGGCTCGCTCATCGGCGATCGCCATCCGGGTGCGCTCGGCGCTTTCGAACTCGAGATGGATCGCCTGGGCCTCGACCTCCCGGCGCCGCCCTTCCGAGTACCTCAGTGCGATGCCGATCCCCCACGCCCCCCAGAAGAGAACGCCCCCGAAGGCTGCGGTGCCCCAGTCGGCTCCACGGCTGAGGTTGAAGACGGCGAAGAACACGATCGCTGCGACGAGCGCGGCGATACTCGACCGGAGCCGGGCGTACGCTCCGACCGAGAAACAAGCGGTAAAGATGGCGAAGAACTGGAAAGCCGGATCGTCCACCGCGCGATCGAGATGGGCGACCGCCTGTAGGAGCAACACCGCGGCCAGCACGATCACCGGGGCCCGCCGCCGCCACAGGATCGTCCCGGCGGTTCCGATCACGGCGAACACCCACAGCCCTCGCGGACGGTAGACGTCCGAGCCGAACACATCGACCGCCCCTGCTACCGCGATGGCAAGAGCGATCCCCGCGTCGATCACGCTGGGGCGCTCGATGCGCTCCGAGGTCTCACGGAAAGTCTTCACGTCCTCAACCTAGCGCCATGGGCTGTCCGAACGCGTCCCCCTCAGGGGTGATGTTCGCTCTCCGATGTCATCCCAGTGAGGTACCTGATTGAGTCCCATGGGGCGACGACCTCACTTCTCCACTTGCATAGCGTGACCGACGTCATATAGGTGCGAGAAGGAGGGAACGATGAAGAAGGCATGGATGGCGTTGGCCGTCGGGCTGTTTTCGGGTGTGTCGGTGCTGGCGATGCTCGGCACGAGCTCCGCTCAGCAGGCAGACCCGATCTCGCTCGAGATGCGCTACTCGGAGGCGAAGTTCCAGATGGTCGATGAAGCTCCGAAGATGTCGAAGAAGCATCCGTCCGAGTCCCCTGGAGACACCGTCATCGCGCGCGGATGGCTTCGCGACGATGCGGGAGAGAAGGCTGGAAGGGTCCACTCGACCTTCGTGGTGACCGGTGGCAAGAGCCCCAAGACGACCGAACTAGCCACCGGCGTCCTCGCGCTGAGTGGGGGCCAGATCGTCCTCCAGGGAGTCATCGGTTCCGCCGAAACCGACACCCTCTCGATCGTCGGAGGCAGCGGCGACTACGCCGGCGCCAACGGAACCGTAGAGATCGTTTCGGGCAAGACCGCCGTCAAGTTCACCATCAACTTCACCGAGTGAGGATCCGAGGGAGGGCCGTGTCCGGCCCTCCCTCGGTCTCTCTAGAAGTACCAGGCGCCTCGTGTGAAGACGACGACGCCGAGGGCGGCGAGAACCGCAGTAGCTGCGAGGAGGTACTCGTGGCGAGAGTCCTTGCGCGCCGTCCAGCCCGCGAGGAGCAGGTAGATCGGGAACAGCGACAGCATCATGCGCGGGATGCTGAAGTACCAGGTGCTCGTCATGAGAGCACCCATCGTGGCCCCCATGAATGCGGCGTAACCCCATTCCCGGCGTTTGAGTGCCCACGCGACGAATCCGACCCCGATGGCTGCGGCCACCAGTTCGATGCGCCACGAGAACAGCCAGTTGGTCGGACCGGCGTCGCCGAAGGCGAGTTCCCAGGTCTTGGTCAACGACGAGATCGGTCCGGTGAACTCGCGGTACCACCCCTCGCGCTGATCGATGAAGAAGTAGAACGGATCACCCTTCACGTTCCAGAGATAGAGCGCGTACGCGATCAGAGGAAGGGCTGCTGCTCCGATGCCGGCGCTCGCGGCAAGAACCTTCTTGCGCGTCCAGTCGTTCTGTCGGACGAACTCGAAGACCAGTCCGAACAGCAGGAACAAACCGGCGAAGCGGGAACCGACCGCGACCGCACCAGGGATCGCGACCATGAGCCACCGCCCACGACGCGCGTAATAGAACGCCGCGATCGCACCGGCAAGGAACAGGGCCTCGCTGTAAGGGGCGATCAAGAACACGGCGGTTGGGAACAGCGCCATATAGAGGAGAGCGCGGCGCCCGCTCCCCTCCCCTATCTCCTCCTCGGCGAACCGGTAGAGGAACGCGCCGGCGACGATCGAACTCACGGTCGCGATCAGCATCCCGGCTATGGCATACGAGAACCCGAACGCGTGGAACGCGCGCAACAACAGCGGAAGCAAGGGGAAGAAGGCGGTTGCGTGAGGATCGGTACGGAGGTCGGTATAGCCGAACTCCGCGACCCGGGCGAAGAGCGGTCCGTCCCACTGGTTGAACAGCGCCACGATGCCCTCGCTCGCCGGTCCCTGGGTATCGGCAAGAAGCCACGCCGCGGTCATCGCCACGAGGATCAAGGCGATACGGGTCCCGAGGACGATCTTGGTTGCCTCGAGGTACGCGGTTCGCGCCCACGATCTCCCGGGGGACGGCGCGATGGGAGCCGGAGTTACGTCCTGAGGCGGGCGCTCAACGACGTCCACCCATCTACTCCGGGGTCCAGCGAACCTTCAGGTGGCGGGCTGCCTCGGCTTCGTTGGGTCGCCTGCTCGGGGTCGTCACCGGTGCGTTGTGGAGCAGATCGGGATCGGTCTCTGCTTCGTGCGCTATCTGGTTGAGCGCCGCGGCGAGTCCGTCGATCGTCTCCTTGGACTCGGTCTCGGTCGGCTCGACCATCAGCGCTTCCTCGACGACGAGAGGGAAGTACACCGTCGGAGGGTGATAGCCGAGGTCGATGAGTCGCTTCGCGACGTCCATCCCCTTGACCCCGAACTTCTTCAACGGCTTCGCGGTCGCAACGAACTCGTGCATGCACGTTCCGGGGTACGCGGTCGGGAACGCCTCCGAGATCAGGACCCGCAGGTAGTTCGCGTTGAGGACCGCGTGCTCGGCCACGCTCTTGAGGCCCTCCGGCCCGAGCGAACGCAGATAGGTGTAGGCGCGCACGTTGATACCGAAGTTCCCGAAGAACGAATGGATCCGGCCGATCGAATCGGGCCGGTCGTCATCCCAGAACCACCGCTCCGCCCCTTCGTCCCACGACAGCACCGGTTTGGGAAGGAACTTCTCGAGACGATCTGACACCGCAAGGGGGCCGGAGCCCGGCCCTCCTCCACCGTGAGGCGTAGCGAACGTCTTGTGCAGGTTCATGTGGACGATGTCGAAGCCCATGTCACCCGGGCGGCAGAGTCCCACGATCGAGTTGAAATTGGCGCCGTCGTAATACAGCAAACCGCCGATCTCGTGGACCATGCGACCGATCTCGACGATGTCTCGCTCGAACAGACCGAGCGTGTTCGGGTTCGTGAGCATGATCCCGGCAACGTCATCATCGAGGGCCTTCTCGAGTGCCTCGAGATCGACCAGGCCGCGGTCATCGGAGCGAACCTCCTCGGCCTTCCATCCGGCAAGAGACACGCTCGCGGGATTGGTGCCGTGCGCGGAGTCCGGGATGATGACCCGCCGCCGCTCGCTCTTCTGCTTCTTGTGGTGGGCGCGCATGATCAGGAGTCCTGTCAGCTCGCCCTGAGCCCCCGCGGCGGGCTGCAGCGTGAGACGAGCCATCCCGGTGGCGTTGCACAACGCCTTCTCGAGCGTCCCGAGTAGTTCGAGGGCCCCCTGGGCGAGATCGTCGTCGGCCATCGGGTGGAGACGAGAGAACCCGGGCATCGCGGCCGCATCCTCGGCGACCTTCGGGTTGTATTTCATCGTGCACGACCCGAGCGGGTAGGCGCCGACGTCGATCGCCCAGTTCCGCTGCGACAGGCGGGTGTAGTGGCGGACGAGATCGAGTTCCGAGACCTCCGGAAGCCGGGGCGGGGCCGCACGCCGCTGGTCTGCCGGTATCAGTTCGTCCAGCGACGGTGCATCTACCCCGACTTCGGGCAGCGACCACGCCCGGCGCCCCTCGCGCGACCGCTCGAAGATCAGCGGGAAGGTCTCCCCTTCCGGGATTCGCGTGCCAGCCGAACGTTCCAAAGTGCTCATCGTTCCGCCATCTCTTTCTCGATCGCCTCGACGAGGCCCCGGATGTCGTCCTCGGTGCGTTTCTCGGTGACAGCGATCAGGACGCAGTTGTCGAGTTCGGGGAACCAGCGGCCGAGCGCCGGCCCCGCGAGGAACCCTCGTCGAGCAAGTGCAGCGGACAGATCGTGGCCGGGGACCGGGGTCTCGAGCACGAGTTCCTTGAAGCGAGGTCCCTCGAAGCGGATGCTGCAGCCGGGGATCTCCGCCAGCAGGCCGGCGGCGAAGGCGGTTCGCCGTGCGCACAGTTCACCCATACGCTGGAGTCCCCCCGGGCCGAGCCAGGCGAGGTGGATCGTCGCGGCGATCGCCATCAAAGTCTGGTTGGTGCAAACGTTCGAGGTTGCCTTGGAACGACGGATGTGCTGCTCACGCGCTTGCAACGTCAACACGAACGAACGCTTGCCGTCGGCATCGGTGGTCTCGCCGGCGATCCGGCCCGGAACCTGGCGGACGAGGTCGAGCTTCGTGGCGAAGAATCCGACGTAAGGCCCTCCATAAACGGTTGGGTTGCCGAGCGACGCTCCCTCCCCCACTGCGACGTCTGCACCCTGGTCGCCGGGTGCGGCGATGATGCCCATCGCGGTCGGATCGGTCACCGCGATCGCTAAGGCGCCGCCGCCGTGCGCGACATCATTTGCGGCGGTGACATCTTCCAGGCGTCCGAAGAAGTTCGGTGACTGCACCACCACGCAGGCAGCGTCCGAAGTGTCGACCGATCTCCAATCGACCGTTCCGTCGTCACCGAACGGCACGACCTCGATATCGAGTTCGAGTCCCGCGGTGTAGGTCCGGAGCACATCGACGTAATGGGGATGCACGGTCGCACCGACGAGCGCCTTCTCGCGCTTGGTCGCTCGTACCGTGAGGTTGACGGCCTCGGTCAGGGCGTTCGCCCCGTCGTAGAGCGAGGCGTTCGCCACCTCCATCCCGTAGATCTCGCACAGCGAGGTCTGGAACTCGTACACCGCCTGGAGGACCCCTTGCGAGAGCTCCGGCTGATACGGCGTGTACGACGTCGCGAACTCGGCCCGTGACGCGAGCGCCTTGACCGCGGACGGAAGGTGGTGGTCGTAGGCACCGCCGCCGGCGAACCCGGTCAGTCCCGCGCCCAGGTTCCGTGCCGCTACCTGTGCGAGGTGCTCCAGCAACTCCGGTTCCGACAGGGATGGGGGGACGTCGAGCGGGCGGTCGAGTTTGACCTCCGCGGGGATCGGCTCGAAGAGGTCGGCGATCTCGCTCATACCGATCGCCTCGAGCATCGCTCGATCGTCGGCGTCGGTATGCGGCAAGAAATCCACGATCACCCCTCGTTGACGATTACTGCTTTATGAACGGAGGCTTCACGATATCCCCTTCGATGCGCCGGCCCCGGGCTTCGATCGCGACCTTCTCACCGGGCTCCGGCATGGCGCTTGCATCCCCGAAGGCCAGAGCGATGCCGGTTCCCAGGGTCGGCGAAAAATTGCCCGAACAAACCTCGCCCACGTGGTCGTCCCCGCGAAGCACCGCGTAGCCCTGTCGGGGCACTCCCCTGTCGGCACAACGGACGCCGAAGAGCTTCCGGGTCGGGCCTCCCTCCTTGACCTTGACGAGCGCTGCCTTGCCGCGGAACTCGGAGTCCCACGCGATCGCCCACGACAGGCCTGCTTCGATCGGGTTGGTCTCGAGCGACAGCTCGTGGCCGTAGAGGGCGTAGCCCATCTCGAGACGAAGCGTGTCGCGCGCTCCCAGTCCAATGGGCTTTGCCCCCGCTTCGATCAGTGCATGGAAGGTTCGCTCGGCGGTCTCGAACGGCGCGTAGAGCTCGAACCCGCGCTCGCCGGTATAGCCCGTGCGGGCGACTAGTCCCTCGGCTCCGAACACATCGAGCACGGCCCATGAGTGGAGTTTCAGCTCCGTGGCTCCGGACCCGGGGAAGACGCTCTCGAAAACGGCGAAAGAATTCGGCCCCTGCACCGCGAGGATCGCGTAGCGGTCCCACTCATCGGTCGGCCCGTAGCCCTGGTCGGAGATCGCCGCGGCAACCGCATCGACGTTCGAGGCGTTGGGTACCGCAAGCCACTCCTCGGGTCCGATCCGGTACACGAAGATGTCGTCGATCGTTCCGGCGTCTTCGGTGAGCACCAGGGCATACTTGGCGCGGCCGATCTCGAGCGCCTCAACGTCGGCCGTCACCGCCATCTGGAGGGCCGCTCCCCCGTCCGCTCCGGTGACCCTCAGTTTGCCGAGGTGCGACACATCGAAGATCCCGCAATCGTTCCGGACCGCGTTGTGTTCGGCGACGATGCCCTCGTACTGCAGGGGCATGTCCCAGCCGCCGAACTCGGTGAGCTTGGCGCCGAGCTGCTGGTGGGCGGCGAGAAGAGGCGTCTCCTTGTGCATTGCCTAGGTCCCTAGCCGGCGATGCCGAAGAGCGAGGTGCGTTCTTCCTCGACGCTCGAGTCCTCGCCGTTCGACAGCAACGGGCCCTGGGAGGGCTCTTCGAGGCCGTACTTAACGAGCAGGTTGAGATAGTCCTTCTGATAGAGGATCCGGCACTTGACGTCCGGGTAGAGCTCCATGAGCCGGCGCGCCTTACGATTCTTCTTGGTCACGAGCTTCTGGTTCAGCGTCGTGATCTCGATGTAGAGGTCGAACGACGGAAGGTAGAAGTCGGGGCTGAACCGCTGGGTCGCGGTGCCGCTCTTGTTCCATTCGATATCGAACGTCGTCGGCTCGTACTCCCAATCGATCTGATAGAAGTCGAGCAACTTGGCGAACTGACGCTCGCTGTTATGGGCGAAGCTGACCGTCTCGTGGGGAAGCGACGGATGTGACTGGTGCCTGGTGCCTCCCTGCGAGATGTCAGCCCTCCTTGGCCGTGACCCCTGGTGTCTTTGGCTTTTCGTCTGAAACGTACCCCACGCCCTCGTCCATAGGCCGGAGTTCGCGCAGTGTTCCATTGAGCTGCGTCTTGATCTGGTCGACCGCGACGATCGCCCCGAGGACTCCCTGTCCGTTGCGGAGGATGTCGAGGACCTCGGCGTCCGACGTGCAGGCGTAGACGCCGGAACCGTCGGTCACGATCGTGGCCTTGGACCAATCGGCATCGAGTTCATTGCGGACGTAGTCGATCGCCTGGCGAACCTTCTGGAGGCTGGCCCCGGCGTCGGTGAGCTGCTTGATCACCTTGAGCTGCAGGAGGTCGTTGAAGGAGTACAGGCGCTGGTCACCCGAACCGGTCGCTTCGTGCACCGATGGCGACACGAGCCCGGTCCTCGTCCAGTAGTCGAGCTGCCGGTACGTGATACCCACGATCTTGCAAGTCTGCGGACCCCGGTACCCCGTCTCTGCTTGCATGGTCAAACGCTCCCCTTTGTTCTGCGTCCCGCCGAGGCGGCCCGCTTCTGGATCCGTGCGCCCGGACTTACGTGCGAGTCCTGGCTACGGTCCCTGCTTAACAGGTTATCAACAGTTACAGCCCCGTAACTACGGGGGTGGGATAGCGTGACAGAACCGCGCGCGCGTGTCAACGAACCCTCACGCGCGCCTAGAGACTTAGCCCCGATGGGCCCTCCAGCCGTTCTGTTCAGGTGTGAGCTTGCTTCTCAGGCCCGTCACACGTTCAAAACAGGAAAAGGGACAGTTCTGGGTTCAGGATCAGGACTCGAAGTCTTCGGGGGTGACCTCGTCGAGGAACTGGCGGAAGCGCTCGACCTCGGTCTCCTCGTCGTCCTTGAGTTCGATGCCGGCTTGCTCGAGGACTTCCTCGGAGGCGAAGATCGGGACCGCCGTTCGGACGGCGAGGGCGATGGCGTCGCTCGGCCGGGACGAGATCTCCTTGGCCTCCCCCGCGCTCAGCATCCGGATGACGGCGTAGAAGGTCTGTTCGACGAGGTCGTTGATGAGGATCCGCTCGACCTCGATACCGGTCTCTTTGAGGATGTCGCGCAGGAGATCGTGGGTCATCGGACGGGGTGTCTCGATCCCCTGGAGCGCGAACGCGATCGCCGTCGCCTCGACAGCACCGATCCAGATCGGGAGGTAACGGTCCCCCTCGACCTCCTTCAGAAGCACGATGGGCTGGTTCGACGGCAGCTCCACCCGTACGCCAACGAGCGACACCTCAATCATGCGAGGAAACTAACAGAGATGCCTTTTTCTGCGTCCGTTGGGCGCTAGGGAACCGAAGGGAACAGGGCCGGAACGAGCATCAACGGATCGTTCGCTAAGCGCGCCAGGTCCTTGACTGAATAGAGGTCGGGGGCGTTGCGGTAGCGCCCCTGGAAGTCCATGCCGTAGCCGACCACGAAGACGTCGGGGATGTCGAAGCCGATGTGCTCGACCGGGACCGGAACGATGCGGCGCGCCGACTTATCCAGCAAGGTGACGGTGCGAAGGGAGCGCGGCTCACGCTCCATGAGGCTCCTCCGGAGATACGTCAGCGTGAGGCCGGTGTCCACGATGTCCTCGACGATGACGACGTCGCGGCCGAGGATGTCGTGCTCGAGGTCTTTCACGATCCGGACCTGGGTCGCTTCATTGGACGAGTACGACGAGATGGCCATGAAGTCGATAGCCGCATCGATCTTCATCGCCCGAACCAGATCGGCCAGGAACATCGTTGAGCCCTTCAGGATCGCGATGAGGATCGGGGGCTCCGGCGCATCCTTGAATCGTTCCGTTAGCTCTCCCCCGATGGCTTGGACGCGCTCCACCAGGGCCTCGCGGCCGATGAAGAGTTCGTACGCTCGGCTCTCCCCCGCTGCCTCGGTCACCGGCTGCTCGTCCTTTCCTGCCACCTAGTGCTCACCCCCGTCCGATCAGTCCGGCAACGGAGCGGATGAATCCCGCAAGGAAGCGACCCGTCGCGGAGGTCCCGGGGACTTCCACCGTATCCGCGGCCAGTGCCTTAACCCTCGCTATCCGCTCGTTCCCGGCGCTGATGACCAGCCGCCCGACGACCTCTCCTGCCTCGAGGGGGGCGGTTAGGTCGCGCCGGACGAGGAACTCGACCGCCAGGGTGGATTGGTCGGCCAGCCCGCCGACGTCCTCGGCGGCGATCACACCGGTGGAGCTACCGGCCGGGAAGAACAACGTGCCGAGGCGCTCCCCCGCTCCGATCAAGGTGGTCGGTCGCAGGCGCTTGAACCCGCGGTTCAGGAGCGCGGTGGCATCGCTCGCCGCATCGGTGGATCTGAGGACCACGGCGATGAGACGAACGCCACGGCGCTCGGCGGCGGCTACCAATGCTTCGCCGGCTCCCAGGGTCGAGCCCGTCTTGATCCCGATCGCGCCGGGATAGCTGCCCAGCAGCAGGTTCCGATTCTCCAAGGAGATGGGACCGTCGGGTCGGGGGATCTCGTAGGTCTCGGTCGCGACGATGCGGGCCAGAAGCGGATCGTCGAGGAGAGCATCTCCGAGGAGAGCGAGGTCGGCGGCACTCGAGACATGCCCCGGCCGGTCGAGACCGTGGGGAGTGACGAAGAGCGAGTCGGTCGCCCCGAGCTCGGCGGCGAGGGCGTTCATCTCATCGACGAACGCGGCTTCGCTTCCCGAGGCGGCTTCGGCAAGAGCGACCGCGGCGTCGTTAGACGAGGTCATCAGCGCGGCGTAGAGGAGGTCGCGGGCGACGAAGCTCTGCCCCGCTTGAAGATCGACCCCTCCCCCTCCGGCGTTCGCGGCGTTCGCGGAGACCTCGACGGTCGAACCGAGCGGTAGCGCCGACCTCCTCAAGACCAGCGCCGTGACGATCTTGGTGGTGCTGGCGTTGGGAAGCGCTTCGCCGGCAGCCCGCTCGAACAGGACCTCCCCATCGGGGCCTACGAGCAGGCACGCCTCGCACGAGACCTCGAGCGCGGCGGTGGGAACGAAGGTCGATGGAAGTGGTGGTGCCGGATCCTCGAGGGCCACGAGGCCCAGGGTTAGAGCCACGAGGGCAACGGCCGAACGGCCCCGGATCCCTCTCAGAGCGTCTCGCGCAGGGCGGTCTTCAGGATGCCCTCGCGCATCTGGCGAGACAGCCCCATCAGCTCGTGCATCGAGCGAGCGGCCTCGCGCTGACTCTCGGCATCCTTGCGCCGGGCGAACGGCAACACGACCCGCTGGAAGAAGTCCGCCTCACGATCGGCGAACTGCTTGTACATGCGGAGGTGGCGGGGCTCGACCCCGAACTGGAAGAACTTCCGGGCTGCCTTGGCGATCACGAGGTCGTTCTCGTCGTAGGAGCCTTCCTCCTTCACGACCATCACTCCGAAGTCGACGAGGCCCTGGAACTCATCATCTGTTAGTCCGGCAGCGCGGCAGAGCTCCTGGAGGCTCAACAAGACCCCGGTCAGATCCTGAGCCGCTTCCGGCTCGGCGCTGCCGTTGCCGCTAGGAGCCGAAGGAACTCCGACGGCCCTGAGGACGCCTCCGTGCGCGTCGGCCTCCGCGAGCCGCTTCCTGATCACCTTGAGGGGCATGAAGTGGTCGCGTTGCAACTGAAGGATGTACTGGAGACGCTGGACGTCGCGGTCGAAGAACTTGCGGTAACCAGAGCCGGTCCGCTCCGGATCGATCAGGCCCT
Source organism: Actinomycetota bacterium (assembly GCA_009377815.1). Lineage (GTDB taxonomy): Bacteria > Actinomycetota > CADDZG01 > CADDZG01 > WHSQ01 > WHTI01. The sequence goes on along the minus strand of WHTI01000026.1, from coordinate 15,227 downwards.
CGGCTTCGAGGAATCTGATCTTCGAGATGCTGATGTCCGAGAACTCCTCCTTGAGGGAGTCGAGGACCTCACCGATGCTCATGTAGTCGCGCGATCGGGACAGAGGCATATCTAGCTCCCCGTCAGGAAGATCAGCTTGAACTTGCCGATCTGGATCTCATCGCCCGAGCGCAGGGTGGCCTCTTCGACCCGCTCCTTGTTCACGTAGGTTCCGTTCAGGCTGCCGACGTCGTTGAGCTTGAACCCCTCGCCCTCTTTCTGCGTGATCTCGGCATGGCGGCGGGACACCGTGATGTCGTCGAGGAAGATGTCCGAATCCGGGTTACGACCGACCTCGGTGGTCTCGGAATCGAGGAAGAACTTGCTCCCGGCGTTGGGCCCCCGCTTGACCACCAGCACCCCGCGTCCCCCTTCGAGCTCCTCCGGGGAGATGTGGATCTCTTCTTCGAGGTCGGCCTCGAGTTCGGCCGGGGCGAAGGTGATCGTGGTGTCGGATCCCTCGCCGGTCAGGGCCGCGCCGCAAGAGGAGCAGAAATTCGCTCCTTCGGGGTTCCGGTGGCCGCAGTTCGTGCAATACATGGGACGTGACCCTATACCCGAGATTTAGGGTTGGTCAACGGGCCGGAGACTCGGCTACGACTCGTCAAGGAGCTTCTGGTAGGCAGCCGAGTCCATGAGCCCTTCGAGCGACCCGGAGGGCTCGATGGAGACGAGCCAACCGTCGCCATAGGGATCCCGGTTCACCAGTTCGGGCGTCGCTTCGACCGCGGCGTTCTTCTCCCCGACCTTGCCGGACACCGGGCTGTAGATATCGGAGACCGACTTGGTCGACTCGACCTCGCCGAGAGGCTTCCCCGCCTCGACCTCGGTCCCCGCGTCCGGCAGTCCCACGAACACGACATCACCCAGCTGGTCCTGGGCGAAATGGGTGATCCCGACGAGGATCCTGGAGCCGTCCTCCTTCGCCCACTCATGTTCCTTCGAGTACTGCCTATCGTCCGGAACCTCCGACACTTAGAGCCCCCTTCTGTCTTTACGACTGATCTGTACCTTCAGCTACGACTTCCTCGACCACCGTTGCATATCTCTCCGCCAGCGCATCCGCGTCCTCCTCGGTCGGTCCCTCCGCCCAGATGCGCGTCAGGGGCTCGTCGGGGGCCGGGATGACCAGCGCCCACCGATCCTCCTCCACGATCTTGACCCCGTCGAGAAGCACCAGTCTTCCAGGCGCCGCGACCGATGCCACGTGCCTCATGACGGCACCCTTCTGGTTCCAGGGGGTACGAACCTCGCGCCGCGCGACGTGCACGTCCGGAAGCTCATCGACGATCTCGCCCAGCGGCTTACCGGCGGTGGCGACCAATTCGAGTGCCTTGGCGAAGGTCATCAACGCATCGGGGGCCGGCAGGAACCCGGGAAAGATGATCGCCCCCTCCGCGTTGCCGGCGAAGCCAATCTCCGGACGGCCGGCTCGGGCCATGAGCGAGGTCAAGGAGGTCGCGGTCCACTTCACATCGGCTCCGGCCGCGGTTGCGACCTCTTCGCACTTGCTCGAGCACGACACGGGGATCGCAACGGTCTCGGCACCTCGTTCCGCCTCGTGTTTGAGGAACATCATGAGAACGCGCTCCTGATCTATCTCGCGGCCGTCCTCGTCCACGAGCGTCGCGGCACCCCCGCCCGGTTCGAGAAGGACTCCGAGGTCGGAGCCGGAGTTCATGACGTGATCCCGCAGGTCCTCGAGCAGGACCTGGTAGTCGTCGGGTTCGAGCACCGGTCGGTGCTCGTCGGTGAATGCGTTGACCGAAAGGATGTCGATCCCCAGACGTCCCATGATCGAAGGTCCGACCAGGCACGACGGCCCGAATGCGTAGTCGACCACCACCTTGAGGGACGCGTTCCTGATCGCTTCGAGGTCGAGGGTCTGCAGGATCCCCGCGACGTACTGCTCGGGCGCATGAGGAGGAAACTCGAGTTCGCCCAGCTTGGACGGACCGACGACGCGGTAGTCCTCACGGAAAAAGACCCGCTCGATCTTCCTCTGTACGGCCTCCGAGAGATCCGCCCCATCGGAGTCGAACAACCTGATCTCAACCACTCCAGGGTCGCCCGGCGAAGTACGGACGTTGAGCCCGCCCGAAGTCTGCTGACTACGAACCGTGAAGCGCGTCAATGGAAGCGGCGTCAACTCGAGGTCGCGGCACGTCACGCCGGTGGAATTCAAGCCGGCGATGATCGCTCGCTTGATCGTGCGCGCGGCACGGCTGGCGTCACGACCGGTAACTACGACGCTCCCCCGCTTGAGCACCGTCCCGTACGCCATGCCAAGACGCACGGCGACCTGCGGCGTGATCCCGACGTTGATCATCCCGGAGACACCTCGGGAGCCGAAGAGGCTCCGGGCGGCCCGGCGTTCCTGCACGACGCTCTGGGTGACGATCGCCCCGGCCTCGACCGTTCGGGCCGAGTAGACCTTGACCCGCGGCTTGATGATCGCGCCGGCGCCGACCGTCGTCTCGTCCCCGATGACGGCCTCTTCTTCGAGGATCGCACCGCGGTCGAGCGAGGCACCGCGCCCGAGGATCCCGCCGCGCACCTGTGCGAGGGGCGCGACGTAGGCACGGTCCATGACGACGCCGCCGATCACGCGAACGTCTTCAGCGATGATCGTGTTGGCTCCGACGACCGACTGCGGGCCGACGCTTGCACCCGCGCCGATGCGCGAGTTGTCGCCCACGACCACCGGGCCCAACAGACGCGCGGTGGGATCGATCTCGACATCCACCCCCACGTTCACTCCCGGCGCGAACTCAAACCCCTTGAGGGTCACGGATACCTTGCCGTTCAGCGCATCCTTCTGTGCCTGGAGGTATGCCTCGGTGTTACCGACGTCGGTCCAGTACTCATCGGTGATGTAACCGTACAGAGGCAGACCCTTCTCGAGCATCAACGGGAACAACTCGCTCGAGAAGTCGTACGGCTGATCCGGAGGGATCATGTCCAACACCTCGGGCTCGAGCACGTAGATGCCGGTGTTGATCGTGTCGGTGAACACCTGGCCCCAGGTGGGCTTCTCGAGGAACCGCTCGATGCGGCCGTCCTCGGCGGTCATGACGATCCCGAACTCGAGGGGATCGGCCATCCGCTTGAGGACGAGCGTCGCCGCGGAGTCCCTGCTCCGGTGGAACTCGACCACCTTGGTGAGATCGAGATCGGTCAGGGCGTCGCCGGAGATAACCAGGAAGGTCCCCGACAGCAGCTCTTTGGCGTTGAGGACGGAGCCTGCGGTTCCGAGCGGAACGTCCTCGGTCGAGTAAGACAGCGAGACCCCAAGATCCGAACCGTCGGAGAAGTAGTTACGGATCACCGACGCGAGGAACTGCACGGTCGCGGTGATGTCTGTGACCCCGTGGGACCTCAGGAGTTCGATGATGTGTTCCATCAAGGGCCGGTTGGCCACCGGGAGCATCGGCTTCGGGACGTTCGAGGTCAGGGGGCGAAGCCGGGAGCCCTCGCCGCCGGCCATGATCACCGCCTGCATATTTAGGCTCATCCTGCGATCCTCACCGTGTCCTTGCCGGACAGCCTCCGCGCTGCCTCGCGCGCGTACATGACGCCTGCGGCCCAATAGAGGGCCGCTCCGATGCCGACGAACGGGAAGCCGATGTCGTCAGCCACGGCCGCTCCGCCGAAGGTCGTCTCGGAGTAGGCCAGACATGTGAAACCGAAGAGAAGGCATGCGGTGGCCGTCTTACCCGTGAAATTCACCGGTATGCGCGCCACGCCCTTTTTGGCGAGCATCGGTAGCGCGATGAGCACCAGGATGTCCCTCCCGATCACCACCCCAGCCAGCCAGCCCGGCAGGGTGCCTCGCACGACGAGGGCCACCGCCAGCGACACGATGTAGACGCGGTCGGACAGCGGATCGAGCAGCTTCCCGAACTCGCTGACCTGGTTGAAGCGACGCGCGATGTAGCCGTCGAAGAAGTCGGTCCACGCCCCGGCCGCGTAGATGATCACCGCGATGTTCTCCTGATCGTGCGTGAACAGCCACAGGAAGATCGGGACCGTCAGCAGGCGTAGCAGCGAGAGTACGTTCGGAACCGTAAGGATCCGGGTGGATGCACTCTCCGTCACTTGACCACCAACTTCACGTCGGGACGGCCGGATTTGAACCGGCGACCCCTGGTCCCCCAGACCAGTGCGCTAACCAAGCTGCGCCACGTCCCGTCACTCTGTTCTGCGATTCCTCGAGAGGAATCGCTTCTGAGCGATTGCTGCCAAACCGGGCCTGCGAGCGCTCAGGCAATGTCAGGCTCAATTCTTGGGTGACTAGCCTGCGTTGCAGGGTCATCCTAACTGTCCAAATCGCGGCGGGTTCTGCGGCGGATCTCGAAACGGATCGGGCTGCCCGGGAACGGCTCCGTTTCGCGCACGCGGTGGTCCAGGTGGCGCAGGTAGTTCTCTTCGATCCGGCCGGTAACGAACAGGATGATCGTCGGCGGAGCGACCCGTGCCTGAACCGCATAGAGGACGCGAACCGCCTTCCCGTGGGTGCGCGGGTGCGGACGCCGGATCTGGGCGTCGCGGATGATCTTGTTCACCTCGGACGTGGCAAGCCGCAGCCGGTGACTGTTAACCGCGGTCTCGACCGCCGGAAGGATCCTCTCGATCCCGCGCTTGGTCAGGGCCGAGGTCCTGACGACGTTCGCCCACGGGACGAAACGGAGCTTGTCCTTGACGTCCTGTTCGAGGCGTCGTCGGTCGGTGTCCTCGGCCGGAGAGAGATCCCATTTGTTGAGTACGATCACGCACGCACGCCCGGCCTCGAGGATCTCCTGGGCGATGCGCTGATCGTGGCCGGTGACCCCCTCGTTGACGTCGACGACCAGGACCGCGGCGTCCACCCGTGACATCGTCCGGCGACTGCGGATGAAGCTGAAGTACTCGACCGGATCCTCGATCCGCACTTCCTTGCGCATGCCGGCGGTGTCGATGACCTTGATTCTTTGGGGCTCCCCGCCAGACGGCGAGTGGTGCTGCAGGTAGGAGTCGACCGGATCCCTGGTGGTCCCGGGGACCTCGTCGACGAGCGAGCGGTACTCCCCCAGCAGGGCGTTGAGGATGGAGGACTTCCCGACGTTGGGTCGTCCCACGATCGCGACCGATGCCCAGGCATCGTCCACGAGGGCCCCTTCTTCAGGCAGCACCGCGGTGAGGGCAGAGAGGAAATCGCCCGAGCCACGGCCGTGGAGCGCGGACAAGGGATAGACGTCCCCGACCCCCAGCCGGAAGAACTCGGCAGCCATAGGCTCGTCTTTGGGGTCGTCGATCTTGTTGACCGCGACGAGGACCGGCTTGTCGGTGCGCCGGAGGATCCTGGCGACCTCGTGGTCGTCCTGGCTCGCCCCGGCCTGGCCGTCGACCACCAGAACGATGACGTCGGCGGTCTCGATCGCCAGCTCCGCTTGCTCCGCGACCCGGGCATCCAACCCTTCGGCGCCGAGTTCGAGACCGCCGGTGTCGATCAGCTCGAAGTTGCGCCCCGACCACTCCGCGGTGAAGCTACGCCGGTCGCGCGTGACGCCCGGCATCTCCTCGACGATCGCCTCACGACGACCGAGAACGCGGTTGACCAGGGACGACTTCCCGACATTGGGGCGCCCCACGATCGCGACAACCGGGACGCCGGTCACCCGTGCGTCAGCCACGGGGGGCCGCCCGCCTTGTCAGCTCGACGATCGCGGCGATCACCTCTTCCTGAGTCATGTCGGTGGTGTCCATCTCGATAGCGTCGGCGGCCCTCGTCAGGGGTGAGGAGGCGCGCGTCTCATCGGCTCGGTCACGCGCCGCCAGGTCTTCGGCCAGCTCTTTCAACGTGTCGGCGTCCATGGGAAGTCCCAGTTGAGCGGCACGGCGGCGAGCTCGCTCCTCGGGGGACGCGGTGAGGAAGACCTTGACGGCCGCGTCCGGTGCGACCGCGGTGCCGATGTCGCGGCCCTCGATCACGATGTCTCCGGAGCTCGCCGCATGCTGCTGGTGGAGAAGCAGAGCCGATCTCACCGCCGGGTGGGCCGAGATGACCGATACCAGCTCGGTCACGTCGGCATCGCGGATCCGCTCGCTCACGTCCCGGCCGTCCATCAGGACCCGGACGCCATCGAGTTCGATCGCGGTGGCGCCGGCGAGGGCTCCGAGCGCCGGTCCATCGCTCGGAGCGATCCCCTGCTGGAGAGCCGCCAGGGCGATCGTCCGGTACAGGGCACCGGTGTCGAGGTAGGTGAAGCCGAGCGCCGCGGCCACTCCGCGAGCCACGGAGCTCTTCCCGGCCCCGGCGGGTCCGTCGATGGCAACGATCACTTCGCCTGAGCCTCCCCGAGAACGTCGAGGAACCTGGGGAACGAGGTCTCCACGCAGGACCAGTCGAGCACCCGCACCTTGTCGCGGGCGATCAGACCGCCGACCGCGAACGACATCGCCACCCGGTGGTCGCCGTGGGGGTCGATCTCTCCCCCTTCGAGCGCCGCTCCGCCCGTGACGGCAAGACCATCGGGGAACTCTTCGACGTCGACGCCGAGCGCGGTCAGTCCGGCCGCCATGGTTGCGATGCGGTCCGACTCCTTGACCCGGAGCTCGGCCGCCCCCCGGAAGGAGGTGGTCCCCGACGCGAGCGCGCCGGCGATGCACAGCGCGGGGATCTCGTCGATCAGATCCGGAACCCGCTCGGGAGCGACGGCGATGCCGTGGAGTTCGGAATGGGCCGCGGTCACGGTTCCCACCGGCTCGCCCGATGCTTCTCCGGTCGGGGTCATCTCGACCTGACCACCCATCTCGGCCAGGGCTTCGAGGCCCGCGATCCGGGTCGGGTTCAAGCAGACGTTCTCGATCTCGATCGAGGACCCCGGGACCAGGAGAGCCGCAAGGACGAGGAAGATGGCCGCCGACGGATCGCCGGGCACCGCCCACTCCCGGGCTACCGGTCGGGCTCCCCCGATGATCGAGACCGCGAGGCCTGCCCGCCGCACCTCGACGCCGGCGGCGCCGAGCATCCGCTCGGTGTGATCCCGGCTGAGGGCCGGCTCGATGACGGTCGTCTCGCCCGATGCGGCCAGTCCGGCCAGGAGTACCGCGGTCTTCACCTGGGCCGAGGCGACCGAGGTCTCGAGGTCGATGCCGGCAAGCTCTCCCCCGCGGACGGTCAACGGCGCGAGGTTCCCGTGATCGCGACCGTCGATACGCGCACCCATCTGTCGCAGGGGCGATACGACCCGGAGCATCGGACGCCTTCGCAGGGTCTCGTCCCCGGTGAGAACCGATTGCCCGGAGATCGCGGCGCATACCCCGAGGAGCATCCTCAGAGCGGTGCCGGAGTTACCGCAGTCCAGGACCCCGGAGGGCTCGTGCAGCCGGTCGTACCCGGGAGAGGCGATCGTCGCCCGTGTGCTCCCCTCCGCGGACGTGACCTTCGCTCCCAGCGCACCCAGGGCCGAAGCGGTCGCCAGAACGTCGCCACCGAGGTTGAGTCCCGTGACCGTCGAGGTCCCCTCAGCCAGGGCCGACAGGATCAGGGCCCGGTGCGAGATCGATTTGTCACCGGGTACGCGGATGGTTCCCCTGAGGGGAGGCGGAGCGGCCGCCTTCTTGAAGATCATGTCCCGACCTCATCCATAACTCTCGACCCCCGGGGGCAGCTCTTCGACCCGGTAGCCGAGCCCTCGCAACTCTTCGGCAAGTGCGGCGGCTCGCTCCGCGCCGGCGATGACCATCTCGAGGCGACCCTGTCCGCCCTCGGTCGAGTGGATGATCCGGAGATCCTCGATGTTGGCCCCGAGGCGGCCGGCGGCGGTCGTGACCTCGGCCAGCAGTCCGGGGCGGTCCTGCACCGGGATCGCCAGGGTTACCGGCTCCCCCGGGGGGTCGGGGCGGGCGAAGAGCTCGAGCCGCGCGGTACGTGCCGCAGCCAGGTACTCACGCACGTCGTCCCATCGCTCCGCGGCGATCATCTCCTCGAGGTCGGCGAGGCTATCCCGCAGACCGCCGAGGCCTTCGAGGACGGCAGAGCGGTTGGACCGAAGGATCGCCACCCAGAGCTCGGGACTGCTCGCCGCGATCCTCGTGACGTCGCGGAAGCCACCGGCGGCGAGGCCGAGCAATTCCTCCCGATCGCCCCCGGCCGCGGCGGTCGAGACCAGAGCGCTGGCGGCGAGCTGGGGAACGTGACTGAGCCGGGCGATCAACGCGTCGTGAACCGAAGGATCGAGGGCGACCGGCAGGGCCTTCAGGGAGCCGACCAGGGCCCGGACCCGGGCGTAGGCGTCCGACGAGGTCTGCTCGGTCGGGGTCAGGATCCACCACGCACCTCCGAACAGCTCCGGATCAGCGGCATCGATCCCGTGACGCTCCGAGCCGGCCATCGGGTGACCGCCGACGAAGCGACCGCCGAAGGCCTCCTCGCCCGCGGTCACAACATCGAGCTTGGCGCTGCCGACATCGGTAACGGCTGCGTTGGGGTGAACGTGGCCGGCCAGCGCCCGGCACGCCGCCGGGATCAGATCGACCGGCATCGCCAGTACGACGAGCCCCGCTCCGGCAACCGCCGCCTCGGCGCTACCCGCGGCCTCGTGGATGACCCCGCGCTCCAGCGCCGCCGCGAGTCCCTCGGCGTCCGGGTCATGACCCACGATCGTTGCCTCGGCGTCCGCCGCGGATAGGGCCAGCGCGAACGAGCCCCCGATCAGGCCCATCCCGAGCACCGCTACGCGGCCGGGAACCGAGATTTCGGTGGGGGCGTTCACTCCGGCAGATCGGTGCGCAGTTGACGAGCGTCGCCCAGATACACGTGTCTCAGAGCCGAGTAATCCCGGTCGGTGTAGAGGTGCATCAGCACGCGGATGCATCGCTCGATCGCCCCCGGCACGTCGATCTCCTGGGAACAGAGAAGGGGGATGTCCGAGATCCCCGCCTTCCTCGCGCCGAGAGCCGGGAACTCCGCGTGCAGATCGGGGGTGGTCGTGAAGATTATGCTCACGAGGTCGTCGTGCTCGACCCCATTACGGCCCATCATCTCCCTCAGCAACTCGACCGTGGCGGCGACGATCTCGTCGGCATCGTCGGCCGTCGTGGTCGTGGCCCCGCGCAGCGCCCTCAGGCGACGTTCGGCCACGGCGTTCTCCCATCACTCGAAAAGTTATCGATTTGTCTATAAGTCATCCGTGACCTCGTGCTAGAGGCCGCACGCTCGGTAGAGCGAGCGCACCTCCTCGGGCGACAGGCGCCTCAGGTCACCGGGTTTCAGCCGACCGAGCCTAACCGGGCCGACCGCGGTTCGGGCGAGTCGGGCCACCGGATGCCCGACCGCTTCGAACATGCGCCGAACCTGGCGGTTCCGGCCCTCATGGATCGTGATCTCTATCAACGCCGAGCCGGCCATGCGATCAAGCAGATCGACCTGAGCCGGGGCGGTGGTCCCGTCCTCGAGGTCGACCCCCCGGGCCAGCGTGCGCAGGGTCCGCTCCTTGACCGAGCCCTTGACCTCGGCGAGATAGGTCCGCGGGACCTCGAAGCTCGGATGGGTCAGGTGGTGGGTCAGTTCGCCGTCGTTGGTCAGGATGATGAGGCCCTCGGTCTCGATGTCGAGCCGCCCCACCGGCCACAGGCGATCGGGGACCTCGAGGTACTCCATCACCGTAGGCCGACCCTCAGGATCGTCGGCGGTGGATACGACGCCCTCGGGCTTGTTCAGCATGTAGTACCGGAGATCGGCCCCCAGGGGCACGCGCGAACCATCAACCTCTACTACATCCTTTGCCGGATCGACCCTTCGCCCGAGGATCGCCTTGGTCCCGTTCACCTTGATCCGGCCCGTGGCGATCATCTCTTCGACCGCACGGCGCGAGCCGACCCCGGCCTTGGCCAGGACCTTCTGGAGTCGTTCGCCTTCTGGCGCATCGCTGGGGGTCACGCAATCAGACTAAGGCGTCTCAGGGGTGAACTAGGCGTTCGGGGAGAGCTTCAGCTCCATCTCCTCGACCGCCTCGGTGTCGGGCATGAAATCCCTCAGCGGCGGGAGCTCGTCGACCGAACGAAGGCCCATCCGCTCGAGGAACTCGTCCGAGACACGGAACAGCACCGGTGAACCCGGTCCGGTGTCGTGGCCGACGTCGACGATCAGGCTCCGCTGCTCGAGCGTCTTGACGACGCCGTCCGAGTCCACGCCCCGGATATCGGCGATCTGAGCCCTCGATATCGGTCCCCGGTAGGCGATGATCGCCAGGGTCTCGAGGGCAGCCCCGGTGAGGCGTGAGTGGGTGTGGCGGGTGACGAACTTCTCGAGCCAGGGGGCACATTCGGGGTCGGTGTAGAGGCGCCAGCCGCCGGCAACCTCGCGGAGCACGAAGCCCCGGTCCTCGTCCCGATACTCCTGGGCGAGGCCTTCGAGGATCGCCTCGACCTCGCTCACCGAGCGCTCGAGCACCTCCCCGATCAGCCGGGCGGACACCGGCTCGTCCGCCAGCAGCAGGATGGATTCGACGATCTTCCTCTCGGGCTGCACCATCACGACCTCACGTCATTCTGGCCGGTCGTCGAGACGACCGACTGCCTCTGGCCGGCCGGCTCGGGGAGTTCGACCGTGTACTCCTCCGCCTCGGCGACCACCTCATGGACGTCAACCTCCCCGGTCCAGGTGGCCACGATGTCCCCGAAGCGGTCCGCTTGACCGAGGTCCACGGCACCGGCCTTGAAGAGCTCCAGGAGGGCCAGGAACCGCACCACGACCTCGATCCGCTCGGTAATGCGGCCGCAGAGTTCGTCGAAGCTCACCCGTGGGGAGGCCTCGAGCCGCCCGCACAGCTCCACGATCGCGTCCTTGACCGAGGCCGTGACCGGGTTGACGTGAGTGGTGTCGATCTGAGGATCCGGCTTCGGTGCCAGGGCCAGGCCGGCGCGCCCGGCGATGTCGTCGAGGCTGATTCGGACCAGGAGATCGGGGGCCAGATCGAAGAACTGAGGTTCCAGGCCGGCGGTCCGGGCGAAGAACCGACCCCCGGAGGCGAGCCCGGCGTTCACCCACGAACCGGCCTCCCGGTAGGTCGCACATTCGACCAGGCGGGCGAGGAGCAGGTCCCGCTCCTCCAGGAGGCGTCCCTCGGACGGATCCTCCGCTCGGGACGGCAGCAGGCGCAAAGACTTGAGCTCGAGGAGGGTTGCGGCGACCACGAGAAACCCGGTCGCCGATTCGAGATCGAGCGTCTCCATACGGCGGGTCGCGGCGAGGAATTCGTCGGTGATCTCGGCCAGCGAGACCTCGTAGATGTCGACACGCTGGCGGGTGATCAGCTGCAGCAGCAGGTCGATCGGACCCTGGAACACGTCGGTCTTGACCTCGTACGCCACCTACCGGTCCTCTCGATAACTATTTGTCGACATATCTATTCATCCCCGCTCGATGCCGCCTCGGGACGTCGCTCAGGCTACCCCGCCGGCGCTCATCAAGGGCGGAAATCGGGCGTCGGCCGAGGCCCTCATGCGCCGGGGCGAGCGCCGAGCCCGACCCGCTCCCAGACCGTGACCATCGTCCCCTCGGCCACCTTCACCGCCGCCGCGGCCCCCTCGCTCAGCAGGCGGTTCAACTCCCCCGGATCCCCCATCAGCTCGAGGTATCGCTCCCGGATCGGACGCAGACCTTCGACTACGACTTCGGCCAGGGCGGTCTTGAAGTCCCCGTAGCCGGAGCCGGCGAAGCGCTCCTCGAGCTGCGGGATCGTGGCCCCGTCGAACAGGGAGAAGATCGTCAACAGGTTCGTGAGGGCCGGCTTCTCCGGCCCGGCCACGACCTCGCTCCCCGAATCGGTCACCGCCGACTTGATTTTCTTGGCGACCAGCGCGGCATCGTCGGTCAGGTTGATGACCGAATTCGGTCGCACCGAGCTCTTGCTCATCTTGTCGGTGGGGTCGTCGAGAGCCATGATCCGGGCCCCGGCCTTCGGGATATAGGCCTCGGGGACCACGAACGTCTCCCCGAAGGCCGAGTTGAAGCGGATCGCCAGGTCCCGCATCAGCTCGATGTGCTGGCGCTGGTCCTCGCCTACGGGGACCCCGTGGGCCTGGTACAGCAGGACATCGGCCGCCTGGAGGACCGGGTAGGTGAACAGTCCGGCGCCGATCGACTCGGCGGCCCCCTTGGATTTCTCCTTGAACTGGATCATCCGTCGCAATTCGCCCATGCGCCCGATGCACGTCAGGATCCAGGCCAGTTCGGCGTGCTGGGGGGCGTGGGACTGCCGGAAAACGACCGAGCGAGACGGGTCGACCCCCACCGCGAACAGGGCCGCAGCGCCCTCTACGATCCGCTGATTCAGGGCGGCCGGGTCCCACGGCAACGTCAGCGTGTGCAGATCGACGATGCAGTAGAAGGTCTCGTACTCCTCCTGCAGGGGCACCCAGTTCCGGAACGCCCCGAGGTAGTTCCCGAGGTGCGGGGTTCCGGTGGGCTGTACCCCGCTGAATACCCTCTTCTGCATCTCTAACCTTTCACTTGAGGCTTACGCAACATCACACGGTCGCCGGAGGTTCCGGCAGGCCCATACAATACCGGGCGTGCTCGACCTCTTGCGGAATGATCCGACTGCTTTCGTCCTCCTCGTCGCCGCCCTGGTGGTGGCGCTTTCGATGCACGAGTTCGCCCATGCCCTCGCGGCAGACCTCCAGGGGGACCGTATGCCCCGTGCGATGGGCCGTCTCACGCTCAATCCCGCCCGTCACCTCGACCCCCTGGGCTCGCTCATGCTTCTGCTGGTGGGCTTCGGCTGGGCCAAGCCGGTGGAGTTCCGCCCTCAGGCACTGCGATCGAGACGCTTCGGAGCTGCCCTGGTAGCCCTCGCGGGTCCTCTCATGAACCTCTTATTGGCCTTTATCGCTTCTTTGCTTTGGGTTGCCCTCGATACCCCCCTGTCCGGTACTAATGGCCTCTTCTTCACCTATTTTATCTCCCTTAACGTCTTCCTGGCCGTGTTCAACCTGATGCCGCTGCCGCCCCTGGACGGCTCGAGGTTGCTGACGATCTTCCTCCCCCCACGCCACCAGCGGATCATCTACTTCCTCGATCAGTACGGGTTCCTCATCCTGCTCGGACTGGTGTTCTTCGGGAGCCTCGCGCTCATCCTCCCCCTGCGCGACAGCGTGACCGAGTTCATCGTTCGGCTGGCCGGCGCCTAAGCCACAGATCCACTGGTCGAGAAGCCGCCAGAGGCACATACCTACATATCCCCAGAGCGACTAATGCCTTTCGGAGGATCAACTCCTTATCTATTAGCAGACTTCTCGACACATCACCTTGGGTATGAATCCCTTCGACACAGTTCGCCTACTTCTTCCCAACTCGACTTGTCGACATCCGTGGGAAGCCATCCCCAACGCAACTAGGAGCTTTGTCGACAATCAACGGACGCGTGGATCAGGGACCACCGCTATCGACATATCGACACGGCGCTAGGCGACCCTCCCCTGCACAGACCACTCAGGGGGGCGAGACCTGAGAAGTTGTCGACATGTCGACTTGCACAGGCCTCTGGCAGCGCCGTCTCGAGGACCCCACCCGGCGGCTGCAGGGCGCTCAGGAAGCCGCCGGGTGGTCCCCTGGCGATCGAGCCGAGTGGCTGCCACCTCGTGGATGACTACTCTCCGCATCCGAAGCTCTTCACCCCTGGATGCGCATGCATAGTCGATATATCGACAATCCTCCGCCCCGTTACCCAAGACAGCAAAACGGCCACCTTATCTACTTCTCTACTTGACGGCTTATGGATACCAGACGAATTGGAAGCGACAGATATATGTATCGACTTATCTGTCTGGCGACATCAAAGTCACCTTGTGTACAATACGACTTAGCCATGTATCCCCAAGGCGTCTCTGCGACAAAGAGCCGAAGTGATTTACCGATCCATCGCCTTCGTGACCGGCGCGAGGTTGGCGTCAAAGCTCCACATCGACTTGGGGATCTGCCTCCATATCGGCATGTCGCCGATGACTTCGGGGTTGAGAACCCAGGCGTCCTTCCCGGCCGCGAGCCCCGCTTGGGGACCCTGGGTCGGCGGTCCATCAGCCTCGAGCTCGAGGGCCACGCGGCTCCCCCGCGGCCGGGCACCTTCGAACCTTACGATGACCCGATCGGTGATTCGGCGGGAAGGGTCGCTGAGTCCGATCGCAGGAAAGTCGATGCGAGGGTGTCGATCTCGACGAGGTGGCGCGAGAAAGCCGCAAACCTCCCGAAACGGGCACGTCAGCGGCTAAGAGTAAGGGTTTACTGGATGCTTAGAGAAAGGCTCGATCGAGACTTTACGGTTGGCTTCCGTGCGGCCCGGCCGATCGAGGCTCCCTGCCCCCCGCCGATCCGCACCGAGAGCCCCACGGGGCTTGCGAGGCAATGTCGCTGACGCCTCCTGCTCCCCCACTGATGCGTTCCCGGCATCCTCCGTTACTCTCGTTGGATTGTCAACATCTTCCCGAAGTTATCTATCCCTGAGGGTTGTTGTAGATAAATAGACAGCCTCGGGACAGATATGTGCTGGTCCCGGCCCTACGGCTTGTCGCTCTATGGCTTAGGCATCACTCCCCTAAGTAGACTTGGGGATAAGTATCCGCACGGGTACTCGGCGAACGCTCCCGAGTCCGTGTCCCGCCGGGGATCACGGGGGACGTCGCCCGCTCCGGAAGCGTCTCGAGCCCCTCCGCGCTGACGTCGATCCTGGGCCCCAGTACTGGTAACCATCAGCTACAGGGGCAGAGAGAAAGGCCCCCGCCCGGGGAGGGCGGGGGCCTGGACTAGCCCGGAAAGGGGTGCTACCGGGACAAACGACGCAGGAGGACGGAGTCCTCCGAGCGAGCCTCGAAGTCCTCGAGGACATAGGCCAGGGCGGCCCGGACGATCTTGCCCCGGTCCACTCCGATCCCATGCTTGGCCCGCAACTCGAGGCGGGCCTTCTCGATCGACGTCAGGTCATCGGCGGTGCAGTAGAAGGTGACCTTCTCGTCGTGCTTGGGCCCCTTCTTCGGTGCTGCCGCCCGCTGATCGGCCTCCGGGGCCGTGTCTGCGACTTGTAGATTTGGAGACTTAGCGACTTCTGTCCTGGTCTCCTCAGGAGCCCTGTCGGCGTTGCTGGTTCTCCGGAAGAGCTCATCAGCTCCCGGCAGGCTGGCGCGGCGAGACACGGCTCATCACCTCCTCG
>WHTI01000121.1 GCA_009377815.1 Actinomycetota bacterium | reverse complement strand
TGGTCTTGGCGATCCAGTCGGTGCCGGCGACCAGCCGAGTCGCTCCCGCTACTCCGGGAGCCTTGGCCACGGTCTGCAACGCCGCTGTGTCGATCCCACTGGTCGTCCACGCCAGAAGCGTGGTGCCCCCCTGCTTGCCGGCCCCCTTGCCGCCGGCGGGATCCGGGGGTGAGGGCGTCGGTGAAGACCGACGAGCGGGAAGCGTGTCGTCGTCCGCGATCTGGCCCCCAAGTCCGAGCGTGATCACCGCGCCGATGACAATTCCCACGAGGATCGATGAAACGGTTCCTGTCGCTTTCCGGAAACCGGTCATCGCAATCCCTCGGCGATGGCCGCCACGGTCCCGAGGTCTAGGGACGGGGCCGTGATCGACCGGTAGACGTCGCCATCGATCCACTGGAGCTCCCCCGCCTCCGGCGACCAGCGCGCTAGGGAGCCATCGATCCGGATCGTTTCGAAATCGAGCGACGACGCCGGGAGGAACGCCACCGCGTCCGACTGCACGAGTTCGATACCAAGCCCGTCGAACTCGATCTGAGGTCGCCGGTACACGACCACGCTCGAGCCGTCGGGGGCCAGGTACGCGGCACTCGCGCGATATCCGTCCGGCAGATACGAGGGGGCCTGCGTGAAGGGCAGATCCAGCGCCTCGTCGACGGTCACCACACTGGCGCGCTTCGGGTCAGGGCCCTCGACCGTCTCGACCGAGATGGAACCGACGACATCGATAAGGACCTCACGCGGCAGGTTCGATTCGATGAACAGATGTTCGTCCTCGGTGAAGATGTCGACCCTGCGTCTCAGATCCGAGTCCGCCGGGAGGTAGTACGCCGGCCGGCCCCCAGAAAGCTGGACAGGCTCGGCGGTTAGCGGATAGGAGTCCAGACGTCCTTGCACGCAGGTGACCTTCAGCCACGTCAGCCCGCGCGCGTAGGTGAGCACTTCTCGGCCGGTCGAAGTGGTTCCGGCCCGGTAAGGCTCGAGTCCGGCGAGGTACTCGGGGGCGGGAACGTCGAGAGACTCAGGATCTTGCGGCGACCATCCGCCGTCACGAAGGGTCTCAGCCAGCGGCACCCCGGGGTTGGTCAGATCGGCAGGTGGGTCATCGTCCAGAGTGACCGCGCTGACCGTCAATGCCGGGCGCTGCGCGGACCTCGGTGTAACACTCACCTTGAGCGGGAACCACGACTCGGCGTCGATGAGCATGCGCACCCGGTCGGTCGGATTGAACTCGCGCCACGACCCTCCCGCCTGGATCGCGGTTACGAACGGCAGTGCGTCCCGGAATTCCATCTCGAGCTCGTATGCGTCGCGTCCGGCAACCGTCGTCTGCCCGATGACCGTGAAGCTCTGAGACGCCGCCAGGGTTTCGAGCGGCACGATGAGGTCGGTCGGCAGCCGGTTGGTCCCGTCGAACGGCTGACGGCTCATAACCCCGCGTTCGTCGGTCTGTGTGCCCTCGCAGATCGGCAATGCATCGGTGGGGCAGAGACTCGGTTCCTGGATCCACCACCCCTCGGCGTCGGCGAGCAGCTCGACGTCGTTCCGCGGCCAGATCGAAGAGGGATAGGTGGTCTCGTCGTCGATCGTGAGGCTCATCGTCTCCGGCGAACTGAAGGCGACCTCGACCTGGAACCGCCGCACCGGGACATCCGGGTGCCAACCGCGCTCCACGATCTCGTAGCTCGCCTGATACGACTCGAGGCTGCGCGCCGCTTCTCTCACCGAACCGGTGATCTCGGCAGCCGAGGCCACGTTGCCCTCGCGCAGCCAGGGAACGGACGATCCGATCAGAAGCGCGATCGTCGCGGCCGCCGCCACGCCCGCTATGCGGATGCGACGGAAGCGTTCTGCCCGGCGCAGGACCACCGGTCGTTCGCTCGCGAGACGTCCCATGATGTCGCCCGTGTGATTGGGAACCGGTCCCACGGGATGCAGCCGTACGGCACTGTCGACCGCGCGCAACCGAGCCTCGAGCGCCCGGCATTCGGCGCAGCCTTCGAGATGTTCCTCGAGTGCAGAGCGCTCGGACGCGGGCAGTTCGCCGTCGATGAAGGCAGAGAGATCGTCCCGATAGCGCTCGTGCAGATCAGAACTCACCGGTCTCCTCCCTTTCGTTCTCGGCAAACATCTTCGCCAGCAGCATCCGTGCCCGGTGGACTCGGCTCTTGACCGTGCCTACCGGCACCCCCAGCACATCGGAAACGTCTCGATAGGTGAGCCCGAAGAGATCGATCATCACGAGCGGTTCCCTGACGTCGAGCGACAACGCCTTGAGCGCCTCGCGGATGTCGTAGCTGCGCGTTTGGTCGAACTCGGGGGCGTGCGGCTGAAACTCCATCTCGGCCTCGAGCTTCCGCCTCCGACCGGAACGACGGAATTCGTCCATCGCGCAGTTGCGCGCGATCGAGAACAGCCAGGTTGAGAACCGGGAATCTCCCCGGTAGCGCTTGATGTGGCGGAACGCCTTGATGAAGGCGTCCTGGGTGATGTCATCTGCGATCCCCTCGTCTCGGGCGAGGTGGAACACGAACCGCCACACGTCGGCCTGGGAAGCGCGCACGATCTCCTCGAACGCCGCGAGGTCGCCGCGGCGGGCCGCTTCCACGGTACGCGGATCCGGCTCCTGCACGCTTCCCCCCGCCGGCATCTATATGGGACGGATGTCATCTTCGCACCTCACGCCCATCAGACGCCGCCTGACCTCCAAAGGTTCGGCGGCCCGCCGTTCTACGGTCCCGCCTAGGCGGCCCCGTCCTCCCTGAGCTTCCTCAGCTCATCGCGGAGCTTGCGGACCTTTGCCTGGTAGTCACCGGCCTCGGTGATCAGGGCCCCGGCGGGTACGGCCGCCTCGGCGCCACAGAGGGGGCACGCGGTGAGGCCGGGCTCGAGCCCGGCCCCACATTCGGTGCACTTCCGTTGCTTGCTCTTAGCTGCCATTGGGCGACTCGGTTACGAGCACCCGCTCGTCGAGCCGCAGGACGGGCAGGCGAAGCACGAGCCGGCGGGGTTCATCTCAACCCCACAGGTCCCGCAGTAAGGCCGGGAGCCGGCGCTGACGTCCTCGGCGACCGGGCCGAGGACCACGACGCCCTGAGGCTTGTCGTGTCCGTTGCCATTCCCGTTGCCGTTCGTGTGGCCGTTGGCGCTGTCACCGTCGGCCAGCGGAGTCTCGGTCAACTTGCCTTCGATCTCGGCCTGGCGCTCGCCCGATGCCTTGATGCCGAGCGCCTGACGGTCCTCCGCCGGTATGTACTCGTAGGCCAGCACCCGGAAGACGTAGTCGAGGATCGAAGTCGCTATCCGGAAGTCCGGGTCGTCGGTCATTCCCGATGGCTCGAAGCGGGTTCCCACGAACTGCTTGACGTAGGCGGACAGCGGCACTCCGTACTGGAGCCCCATCGAGATCGAGATGGCGAACGCATCCATGATCCCGGCGAGCGTCGAGCCCTGCTTGGCGACCTTGAGGAACAGCTCGCCGACCGTCCCGTCGGCGTACTCACCGACGTTGATGTAGCCCTCGGTGTCGGCAACACGGAACTTGATCGTCTGACTGCGACGCTTCTTGGGCAGGCGCTGACGGACCGGCTGGGGAACGTCGGTGACCTTGGCCTCGGGCTCGACCACCACGTCCTTCTTGGTAACCGACAGCGGCTGCGCGGCCTTGCAGTTGTCCCGGTAGATAGCGAGGGCCTTGAGGCCGAGACGCCAGCCCTCCATGTACGCGGTCTCGACATCCTCGACCGTGACGTTCTCGGGCAGGTTGACCGTCTTCGAGATCGCTCCCGAGAGGAACGGCTGTGCCGCGGCCATCATCTTGATGTGACCCATGTAGCTGATCGAACGCTCACCCATGGCGGTGTCGAACACGGTCATGTGCTCTTCACGGAGGTGCGGTGCACCCACCACGTGGGAGTTGTCATCGATGAAGGCGATGATGTCGGTGACCTGAGCCTCCGTGTAGCCGAGCTTGCGGAGCGCCCGCGGCACCGACTGGTTGACGATCGACATCGTGCCGCCGCCGACGAGCTTCTTGGTCTTCTTCAGCGCCAGGTCCGGCTCGATCCCGGTCGTGTCGCAGTCCATCAGGAGCCCGATCGTGTTGTGACTCACGAAACCGTTCGCCAGATAGGTGACGTTGTCCGGGATCGACAGGTCGTAGGTCAACTCATCTTCGCCCAACTCCGCCGAGGCCACCGTGTCGTAGAAGAATCCCAGCAGGTGTCCCAGCTCGGCGTCGCCGGTCGAGGCGAACAGCTCGGTCGCGATCCGGCGAGACACCGACGCGGTCCTGGAGTGCTCGAGCAGGAGGACCTTGCGCATCCGGTCGTTGTCGGGGGCAAGACGGTCGATCAACGCTCTCGTGAACGGGATCTTGTCCTTGCGCGCCGACTGCTCCGAGCTCTTGATCGCGACCGCGGAGTTCTTCCGCCCGCTCATGAAGCCGATCTCGGCCAAGAAGCGCTCGTTGTAACCGGTGTTGATCAGCCGCAACACCGCTAGGTCGGCTTCGCTCCAGCCCGTCTGGTCGAATTTGCGGGTGGTCGGGAAGCCCAGTGCCAGCAGCAGCGACTGGACCTCGTGGGAGAAGTCGATCGCGGTCGTCGACCAGCACGGGTAGTCGTTGGTAACGGTGCCGTCGGCCTCGAAGAGACCACGCAGGAACGCCCCGTAGACCTCGCGGTCGTTGCTGTGGAGCAGCGCGCCGGGCAGATGCGGCAGATAACCCTTGCCCGAGTGCCCTTCGGAGGGTGAGTGCTTGGCGAAGCCGCACGCCTCCCACCACTCGACCAGCCGCACCGAGTGGAATGAGACCTCCGTGTATCCGGTCTTCGGTGCGGTGTGAGGCTCGAGTCCGAAGAGGTCCTTGCCGAGGAAGCTCAGGCGCTCCACGACGTCGAAGTCGCCATCGGCGACGCAGAACCGGAGCCCTCTCGAATGCAGCGAACCGTCGCCCATGAAGTAGCCGAGGAGTTCGGCGAGTTCCGCGGTCATCCGGCGCGGCGCCCGCGCGTGATGCTCGCCGGTCCAGTACGCCTCGGGAAGCGGCGGAAGCTTGACCTCCTGAGGCTCACCGATCAACTGGTCGAGGGCTAGAGGCACGAGATCCCCCTCGGCGATCTCACCGAACCGCTTCCAGTTCCACGAACCGTCTTCGGACACGATCTTGATCCGGTGCTGAGGCGTTCCCTTGATCCGGTAGCCGCGGGCCGTCGTCACGTCGACCACGTTGGCGAGGCCGTTGATGAAGAACTTGCTGGCGTCTCGCGGGCCTTCGTCGGTGTTGACCTCAATGCCGAGATCCTGCCACTGTTCGCCGTCGACATCGCCCAGGGCTCCGAGGCGGACCAATCCCCGCTCGGTGGGAACGAGCGTGCCCCCGACCAGACACCCGGTAGGGGCGAGGACGGTGGCCTGTGCGTTGCGGTACCCGTGCTCGGTTCCGAGCGCCAGGGCGTCGTCCCACGACCCCCGGGCGGAGGCGATCAGGTGGCCGGGGGCCTTGTCATCGGCGATCTCGTAAGCGGCGTCACGGTGCTTGCCGATCACCCGGAGCATCGGAGCCTCGTTGGTCTTGTACTCCTCGAAGGCGCCCATACGCTGCGCGATCTTGGCCGAGGTGACGTAGCAGTGACCGGTCATCAGCGCGGTGATCGCGCCGGCCCAGGCACGACCCTCGTCGGAGTCGTAGGCGAGGCCTTGCGTCATCAACAGGGCGCCGAGGTTGGCGTAGCCCTGGCCCAGCTGACGGAACTTCTGCGAGTTCTCGCCGATCGCATCGGTCGGGTAGGACGCGAAGCCCACCGAGATCTCCTGAGCGAGGAAGATGACCTCGACCGCGTGCTTGAAAGCGTCGATGTCGAAGTGGTCGTCGTCGTCGAGGAACTTCATCAGGTTGAGCGACGCGAGGTTGCAGGACGAGTTATCGACGTGCATATACTCCGAGCACGGGTTGGAGGCGTTGATCCGCTCGGTGTTCGGGCACGTGTGCCAGTCGTTGATCGTCGTGTCGTACTGCATCCCGGGGTCGGCGCACTGCCATGCAGCCTCGGCGAGCTCCCGCATCAACTCGCGGGCCTTGACGGTCTCGACCGCCTCGCCGGTTGTGATCGCCCTGAGGTCGTAGTCGGCGTCATCGACCACTGCCTTCATGAACTCGTCGTCGACCCGGACCGAGTTGTTCGCGTTCTGGTACTGGATCGAGTGGGAGTCGGCGCCGTCGAGGTCCATGTCGAACCCGGCATCGCGCAGAGCGCGGGCCTTGTGCTCCTCGAGCGCCTTGCACCAGATGAAGTCCTTGATGTCCGGGTGGTTGACGTCAAGCACGACCATCTTGGCCGCGCGCCGTGTCGCACCACCGGACTTGATCGTTCCCGCCGACGCGTCGGCGCCGCGCATGAACGAGACCGGGCCCGATGCGGTGCCGCCGGACTTCAGCCGCTCCTTGGACGAGCGGATCCGCGACAGATTGATGCCGGCGCCGGAGCCGTGCTTGAAGATGCGGCCCTCTTCGGCGTACCAGTTGAGGATCGAATCCATCTCGTCCTCGACCTTGAGGATGAAGCACGCGCTGACCTGCTCCTGACCCTTGGGGCGCCATCCGACGTTGAACCACACCGGCGAGTTGAAGGCGGCCTTCTGCGTGACCAGAAGATGGGTGAGCTCGTCCTTGAAGATCTGAGCCTCGTCGGCATCCGCGAAGTAACCGCGGGCGACACCCTCCTCGTGGTAGCGGTTCACGACCCGGTCGATCATCTGCTTGACCGAACGCTCGCGCTCGGGGGTCCCGGGCGATCCGCGGAAGTACTTCTGGGCGGCGATGTTGGTGGCGTTCTGCGACCACGCCTTGGGGATCTCGACCCCGAGCTGCTCGAAGGCGACCACGCCGGTCCGGTAATTCTGGATCACGGCATCGCGAAGCTCCCATTCCACCTCGTCGTAGGGATGGACCCCTTCCGAGGTGAAGAACCTGCGGATCTTGAGTTCGCTACTACCTTCGATGGCAACCTTTGGTGTCACCGGCGAAACCCCCCTTTGTGCCTTTCGTTCCAACCCCGATTATCCCATCCGTGGCCCGCTATCGAAGCCCCAAACCACGAGATGTTGGGCCTCCCGCGGCCCGAACCACAAGATGTGGTGTGAATGACAAGAGTGAAATTACGCCCGTGTGCCACCAGAATCAAGCCTATGGAGAAAAAAGATCCGCTTGATTTCGCGAGCGCGAACGCTAGCCCCGGCCGGGCCCCGGAAGCTCGATCCGGAGGCCCGCTTGCGGGGCGCCGGAGATGCCGTTGAGGGCATAGATCGCGTCCACGTAGGCCCGCTTGTCGATCCCTTCGGGGGCGAAGCGCTCGGCGAGCCCCCACAGGGTGTCCCCCTGCTTGAGCACGACCGAACTGGGGGCTCCGGGCCTCGAGGCGATCGAGGATCCCCCGCCCATCAGGACCATGACGACGATCGTGACCATGACCACGCCGGTCGAGAGCCTCCGCCGAGCGACGCGCCGGCGCCTGCTCCGAGCCCTGGCTCTGATGCGGGCGGCCCCTAACGACGGCCTCACCGGCCTAAAGCTCGCCTCGACCTCCTCGTACGTGACCGCCATCCCAAACCCTCCATTCCCACCTGCATATCCGGCTACCTGACCGCTTCAGCCTAGGAACGGGGTGCGACAGTTTTGCCCCCCAGACCAAAAGCGAACGTCTGTTCCCCACCTTAGCCGAACACCTGTTCGCATGCAAGCATCACCCTCGAACACCTGTACGCCAAACGAACCTCTTTTCGCGCACAAAACCGCCTGAGCTTGCTCTAACGGTTGCTTAAACGGTTCTGTGCGCGAAAACGGCACCTTGAGGAGGGGGCGGAGCCCCCTGACGGGGGCCCGAGATCGGAGGCCTAGGCGGGGTTCTGTGCGGTAAAACGCGGCGTTCTCTGCGGTGTTTCGGGGGGTGGTTTTGACTTTGGATGATTGTGCGGGGGCCGAAGGCCCCCGCTCCGTGGTTTGCGCCACACCAGCGCGTCCTTGTTGGACAGACTCTTGGGGACGGCGAGAGTCGGTCGTCTCGACGACCGGCCGATCAGAATTGGAAGTAGATGAATGGTTTGGCTTCGCCGCCGGACCACATGACGATCCAGGCGAGCAAGAGGGCGTAGGCGGCCCCCCTGGCCAGGGCCGGCCAGCGGATGACGACCGCATGGTGGCCCGAGAGCCGTTGAGCGATATCGAGGGCCACGATGAAGAACACCGAGACGCCGAGCAGGAGGACGTCGTTCGGATCGACCGCCCCGGCGCGGAAGCTGAAGATCCCGCCGAGGTACTCGGTCGCCTGCGTCAACGTCATCGCCCGGAAGAAGACCCACAGGAGACAGACGAGGGCGAACGTGCCGAGGATCTTAGGGATGTCCCGGACGCGCAGCGGCGGCAGCTCCCCTCTCGGCACGTAGCCTCCAAGCGCGCGATGGACCGCGAGGAACAGTCCGTGCAGACCACCCCAGATCACGAACGTCCACGACGCGCCGTGCCACAACCCGCCGAGCAACATCGTCAGCATCAGGTTGCGATAGGTCTTCGACGGCCCACCCTTGTTGCCG
>WHTI01000280.1 GCA_009377815.1 Actinomycetota bacterium | reverse complement strand
TCCCGTGGCCCGTTCGATCCGTCCCGAGTCGCTGGAAGGGTTGGAAGAGCCGGTCAACCTCCGTCGCCGGAACGACGACGCCGCTGTTGGCCACCGAGAGAACGGCTCGTTCGTCGCGCATCCCTGTCACCACGTCGATGTGACCATCGGGCAAGTTGTAGTAGATCGCGTTGTCGACGAGGTTGGCGATCAGCCGCTCGACCAGACGCGGGTCGCCAGCAGCGGGAGCGGGGGTGAGCGTTTCGCGAAGGTCAAGACCTTGTCGTTTCGCCTCGCCACGCCGAGCATGGAGCACCTCGCCTGTCATGTTCGCCAGGTCGAAGAGATCTCGTCTGCCGAGGCCTGCTTGGCCGCGAGCGAGGGTAAGGAGCGCCTCGATAAGCCGCTCCTGTTGCGCACCGGAAGCGAGAACGCGCTCGTAAGCAGCGCGAAGAGAATCCACGGTGGCATCTGGGTCGGCCAGGGCGACTTGAGCTACGGCCCGCTGCCGGGCCAAGGGGGTACGCAGCTCATGCGAGGCGTTGGCGACGAACCGGCGCTGGGCGTCGAACGATCTCTCCAAGCGGGCGAGGAGGTTATCGAAGGTATCCCCGAGCTCCTTGAGCTCGTCGTCGGAACCGGCGAGCGCGAGGCGCTGGTGCAGGCTGGTGGCGGAGATCCGTCGGGCGGCCGTGGTGATCGTCCGAAGCGGGCGTAGGACGCGACCGGCGACGATCCATCCAAGCACGATGGAAACGATCGCCATGGCACCGAGCGCGATCCCCGACTGGACGAGGAGCTGGTGCAGCTGCGCGTCGCGCTGGGCGACCGCCTGCTTCTCGAGCAGCCGGGCCTGGTCCTCGGCCTGCGGCGGGGTGGATCCCTCGGGCCCCCCCGTCTCCTGAGTCGACGCCTCCTCGGTTGGCGGCCTACCGATCGAGCTCTCCTGCGATCTGCACACCGTGACCCGAGCACCATTTGGGCCCTCGCTCGAATAGCAGCCGCCGGTGGCGTGGCTCACTAGAACGTAGGTGACGGCCAGCAACCCGGCGCCCGATGCGAGGAACAGAGCGCCGTAGAGCGCCGTGAGGCGCAGCCGCAGCGTGCGCCGGGGCAGATGCGGACGGACGGCGAGCCTGGTGAGCCGGTCGCCGAGACCCATGCTCACTCTCCGATCCGGTAGCCCGACTTGGCCACCGTCTCGATGATCGGAGGATCACCGAGCTTGGTCCGCAGGCGGCTGATCGTGATCTTGACCGAGGTGGTGAACGGGTCGGCCGCCTCGTCCCACACCCGTTCGAGGAGCTCCTCGGCCGAGACCGCCCGCCCCTGTGAGGCGAGGAGAAGCTCCAACACGCCGAACTCCTTCGGTGCCAGATCGAGCTGCCTGTCACTTCGATAGGCCTGTCGCTGTGCCGTGTCGACCACGAGGTCGCCCACTCGGAGCACCGGGGGGATGGCCGGCTGGGCGCGCCGCAGCAGCGCACCGATGCGAGCGACGAGCACGGGGAAATCGAACGGCTTGGGCAGGTAGTCGTCGGCGCCGAGGCCGAGCCCGTCCACGAGGTCTTCCATCGCCCCCGCGGCGGTGAGCATGAGCACCCTGCTGCGACACCCGGCGGCGACGAGCTCGGCGCAGATCTCGTCGCCGTGCATCCCGGGCAGGTCTCGGTCCAGCACGATCACGTCGTAGTCGTTGATGAGCGCACGCTCGAGGCCGGACGGGCCGTCAAAGGCGAGGTCGACCGCCATCCGCGCCCGTCGCAGCCCGTTCGCGACCGCCTCGGCCATCTCTTCGTCGTCTTCGATCACCAGCACTCGCACCGAAACTCCTCTCTGGACAGAGGTGAGGCGCCCGGTCGACCCGGCCGGCACCCCAGAGGATCGAGCCTAGACCGCTCCTTCAGTAACAAGGGTGACTCGCCTCACGTTTCATCACGGTTTCAGCCAGAGGTCGTGGTCGCGTATCTCGCCGCACCGGGATGTCGTCGGGTCGCGCCGAAACCAGTCAGGCAACCCGCCATCGATACCTTCCCGAAACCGCCGCTGCCGTACAACCGGCTCGACGGAGACATTCACCGAGCAGAAGGAGAACGACATGCGACCCGACATGAAGCAGCCCAACCACGAACGGAGGCGGAAGCGCCGTCTCCGCCGAGCCGGCCCGTTCGGCGCGGCCCTGATCGCCGTCGGCCTGATCGCCGCGGCCTGCTCGGGAGGCTCGACGAGCCCCGGGGTCGCGGACGTCGGATCGAACACGCCGGGCTCGTCGGCCTCGCCGGGCGGGTCGGCGGAGACCGGGGAGCTCGCCTACTCCCAGTGCATGCGGGACCACGGCATCGAGGACTTCCCCGACCCGGGCCCTGATGGCGAAATCAGCATCGACGCCGGTCCGGGAAGCGACCTCGCCCCCG
>WHTI01000281.1 GCA_009377815.1 Actinomycetota bacterium | reverse complement strand
GGACGGAGGCACGCTGATCCTCCTCGGCGATCTGATCAATTTCATCGACTACCTGTCCATGACGGGGATCCTCGTCGACGTCTTCTCCGAAGAGGCGGTCAGCAGCATCGTCCTCCTCCGCACGGAGGGTCGTCTCGACGAGGCGCGTGAGGCGATGCGGACGCGCGCCGAGGGTCGTGAGGAAGAGATCCAGCACGAGATCGGTCGGCGCGTGCGCGAGCAGTACACGTCGGTATTCGATGCGATGCCTCAAGGCACGTACATGATCCTCGGCAACGTTGACAATCCCGCTCTGGCGCATTCATATGCCGAGGCCCATGGGGGCGTTCACGAATGCAACGGCCGCATGTACGAGATCGAGGGGCAGCGCTTCGGGTTCGTCGGAGGGGCATTGCCTACGCCGCTTCACGTCGCAGGTGAAGTCACCGAGGAGGAGATGGCGGCGTCGATCGGAGCTCTGGGAGAGGTCGACGTGCTTTGCTCCCACATCCCGCCTGCGGTGCCCGAACTCTGCTACGACACCGTTGCCCGGAAGTCCGAGCGGGGGAGCGCGGACATGCTCGAGTATCTCCTCGATGTGAAGCCCTCCCGCCACTATTTCGGACACGTCCACCAACCGCTCGTCTCGAGCATGTACGTCGGGGAGACCCTATGTATCAACGCCGGCTACTTCCGGAAGACGGCTCGGGCGTTCCCCCACGACCTCGACTACGCTCGCCTCGACAACCATTGATGCGAAGGGGATCCCAGTGGCCGAGAGCGTGAAAGACAACATCGACATCGAGGCGTCCGTGGACGACATCTTCAAGGTCGCCACCGATCTCGAGGCTTATCCCGAGTGGAACGCCAACATCAAGAAGGTCGAGATCAAAGAGACCGACGGTGAAGGGCGGCCCTCGAAGGCGTACTTCGAGGTCGACCTCAAACTCAAGCAGGTCTCCTACACGCTCGGGTACGACTACTCGGGCGCGCCGGAGTCCTTCTCCTGGGAGCTGATCGAGGGCGAAGTCAAGGAGCTGTCCGGCTCGTACTCGTTCGACGGGTTCGAGGACGTGACCGAGGTGACCTACGAGATGAAGGCCGATCCGGGTTTCAAGATCCCCAGCATGCTCCGCCGCCAGGTCGAGAAGGCCGTCGTAAAGGGAGCCCTGGAGGACCTCAAGAAGCGCGTCGAGGGCTAGCAGGATCTCGCGTCCATGAGGGTTGTCCTGTTCACCGGGAAAGGCGGGGTCGGTAAGACGACGATCGCGTCTGCGACCGCGCTGAGGATCGCCGCGGCGGGACACAAGACCTTGCTGATGTCGACCGATCCGGCTCATTCGCTCGCCGATGCCTTCGGGGTCGAGTTGAGCCCGGACCCGACCGAGATCGCCCCGAACCTGTGGGCCGAACAGATCGATCCCCAGCAGCGCCTGGAGGAGAACTGGAAGGACATCCAGCAGCACGCGGTCGCGGTCATGAACTGGGCCGGCCTGGCCGAGGTCGAGGCCGAGGAACTCTCGGTGATCCCCGGACTCGACGAACTGTTCTCGCTCGCCGATGTGAAGCGTCACTACGACGAGGACCCGTACGACGTCCTGATCGTCGATTGCGCTCCGACGGGTGAGACCCTCCGGTTGCTGAGCCTGCCCGACATCATCCAGTGGTACATGGAGCGCATCTTCCCGATCGAACGTCGCGTGATGGGCGTCCTGAGACCGGTCGCGCGACGGCTCACGAACCTGCCGCTTCCGGATGAGGGCGTGTACTCGGCGGTGAAGCGTTTCTACGACAAGCTCGACGGTGTCCGCGAGGTCCTTACCGATCCCGAGACGACCTCGGTGCGATTGGTGGTCAACCCCGAACGCATGGTGATCGCCGAGGCGAAGCGGACCTACACCTATCTGAACCTGTTCGGTTATCGGGTCGACGCGGTGATCGCCAACCGGCTCCTGCCTCCCGAGGTGACCGATCCGTATTTCGCCCGGTGGAAGGAGATCCAGAAGGAGCACTTCCAGACGATCGAGGAATCATTCAAGCCTCTGCCCATCCTCACCGCACGACTCCGCGACCAGGAGCTCAGCGGGCACGATCTCCTCAGCGATCTCGGTGCAGAGGTCTATGGAACTCTCGATCCCGCTGCGGTTCTGTACACGGGCGAGTCCATGAACGTGGACAAGAGGGGAGAGGACTACGTGCTGTCCCTCGAGTTGCCCTTTGCACGCAAGGAGGAACTGGAGCTATCTCGCAAGGAGGACGAACTCTTCGTGAGGGTGGGGCCGTACCGGCGCACGATTATGCTGCCAGGAGTCCTTTCGACGCGTGAGGTCGGCTCGGCCGCCCTCGAAGGTGATCGCATCGAGATCGT
>WHTI01000471.1 GCA_009377815.1 Actinomycetota bacterium | reverse complement strand
TCCGATCGTGAAGTATTCCCGCAAGAACACTTCACGCTATTCGGTTGAGGCCGTTGCCTCGTGGAGCGACACGCCGAGCCAGCTATCAAATTATTGCAGAATTCTCGGGCCCAATTTCAAGGCTTGTGAATAAGCCTCCTGATCAAAAACTCCAAACTAACCGAGGCGATCAGTTGACACACAGGAGAGCATCAAGGGCGCCCAGTACACGGCGCTGCGGTTCACCCAGCGCCTCCTCGACGCCGGGGTGACCCAGTCGATGGGCCGCACCGGATCGGCGCTGGACAACGCCGTCGCCGAGTCGTTTAACTCCACCCTGCAGTTCGAGCTGCTCGGTGACCAGCACTTCGCCACCCGCGAGCTGGCCCGCCGGGCAGTGGCCGGCTGGATCGACGAGTACAACACCGTCCGCCGCCACTCCACCGATCACATGCTCAGCCCCCGTCGACTACGAACGCACCCACGCCCTGGCACACGCCCAGACGCGGGCTGGTCGGCAGGTGGCATGAGCAGCCCGTCACCCCAGCTGCGCCGCAGCAACGACAACGGAGGCGGCTTCGCCGCCGCTGATCTCTCCCACCGCGCCGCGCAGGGTACGGGGCCGCCCCTCCCAGCCTCAAGGGTCGCTACCGCGATCGCTACGCGACGGCCTACGGGCCGCCCTTGACCCCGGAGACCTCTGCGGCCCCTGGCCTCCGTCTTTCACCGGGTTGACGACACGCCGGGCATGATCTTGGCCAAGATGGGGTGGGGTGCACCTGACCAGTCAGAATGCGATGTGTTGAAGATCGTCCTCTGGCTGAGGCAGGTGCACCTCTTCCGTGCAAGGTAGTTCATGGGCCGATGGGCTGGAACTTGTCGGCGATGACGATCGCCTGGTGGGGTTGGCTGGGTGGGGTGTGTCTGACTTTTTGAGGCAGATCGCGCTGGAAATACCCAGCCAGGGACGGCCCGCGATCATGGTTGGTCCTCGGTTGTGGTTCGATGGTAGTTGACCCGGGCTTGCCGGGCGTGGGCGAGCCCGTCACGGCGGGCTT
>WHTI01000223.1 GCA_009377815.1 Actinomycetota bacterium | reverse complement strand
TACTGGCGGTGGATGGTTCCTGGGCACACCCCGTCGGGTGCCGCTCAGATGGAGCGTTCAAGGCGCCGAAAGGACGCCGGTCAGGCGACCTGACGTACGCGGGCGACGCCGTCGAGCAGTCTCCAGATCGCCGCCGCTCCCGCACGCGCTCCCGTAGCAGCCTCGGCTAGATCTGCGTCGCCGCTGCACACACTGTCGATCGCACGAGCCATCTCGGAGGAGTGCTCGATGTCGAGTTCGCCGTGGAGTTCGAAGTACTCGACCCCCGGTCCCTCGATCCCGTAGTGCTTCTTGAGCCCTTCGATCTTGGTCGCTGCGACCGCGGGGGTCTGGGACTCGTACCCGTAGAGCATGCCAAGCGCGAACGGCACGGAGTTGTTCTCGGCCGCATCGGTGAACGCTCCGACGCAGGACGCGGTCTCGTCCTCGACCGCTGCTCCGCGAACCGCGTCGGCATCGACGCCCAGGGACTCGGCAAACGCGAGCCACAGACCGGGGTGGTCGTCACCGACCTCATCGGCGAGGTTCTCCTCGACGATGCTGCGCGCCTCGTCCAAGTCGATCCTGCCGGACAGCGTCGAGAGCCACGTCGGGAACGCCTCGACCTGCCGGAAATACTGCTGCGAGTAGAACGAGAGGTCGTCCCGCGTGAGCCTCCCCTCGGACCAGGCCACGTAGAAGGGGTGCTCGAGCAGGTCGAATCGCTTGGTCTCGGCATCGAGTCGCTGCGCAACGTCACTCATGAACGGCCTCCCGTTGGTGAATCAAGCGGACCAGAGGAATGTAACCCGCCCGGACCCTCAAGAGTTGGAAACCGCCACCAGGCGATCGAGGGCCTCGGCCGCCCGGCCCGAGTCGATCGCCTCGGCGGCCGCCACGATCCCCGCCGGGATATCCGGGGCGAACCCGGCGGCCACGAGGCCGGCGGCCGCGTTCAGCACCACGATGTCGCGTCGAGCACGCTCGTCCCGGGATCCCGCCCCCCCGCTCAGTACCGTGCGGATCATCGCGGCGTTCTCCTCGGCGGTTCCGCCGGCGATCGCTTCGAGGGGAGCCGGCTCGAACCCGAGCTCCGAGGGATCGATCGTCCAGCGAGATACGGCGCCGGCCTTGAGCTCGACGACGTCCGAGGGACCCGCGGTGGCGAGTTCATCGAGCCCGTCGTAACCGTGGAACGCGATCACGTGATGGCTTCCCAGGCGCCCGAGGGCCTCGACCATGACCTCGATCATCCGTGCATCCGCGACCCCGAGGGCCTGGCGGGTGGCTCCGGCCGGATTGGTCAACGGCCCGAGGAAGTTGAAGATGGTCGGTACCCCGAGTTCCCTGCGGGTCGAGCCGGCATGTCGCATCGCGGGGTGGAACACCGGAGCGAAGCAGAACCCGATCCCCGCTTCGGCCAGGCAGGTTGCTACTCCGGCGGGCGGAAGGTCGATCTTGACTCCCAGGGTCTCGAGGACGTCGGCGGAGCCGCACTTGGAGGAGGCCGCCCGGTTCCCGTGCTTGGCGACCCTGGCCCCCGCACCGGCGCATACGATCGCGGCCGCCGTAGAGACGTTGAAGGTCCCGGTCCGGTCTCCGCCGGTGCCACAGGTATCGAGGACCTCGCCCACGACGTCAACCTTGTCCCCGTACCGGCGCATCGTGCGCACCAGACCCACGACCTCGTCGACCGTCTCGCCCTTGGCGCGCAACGCGATGACGAAGCCGGCGATCTGCGCGGGCGTCGCGGCGCCCTCCATGATCTCGGTCATGGCGCGCGCCGCCATCTCCTCATCTAGGGAGTTGCCGGCGAGGAGGTGGGAGATCGTCGAACCCCAGTGGAACGTCTCGGTCACGAACGCAGGTTAAACCGCGGTGACGGTCACGACTGCGTTGTAGTCGGGGATGTCGGCCTCGGGCGAGCGAGGACCAGACTCGATCAGGACCTGGCCCTCGGGCCAGTGGACCTGCAACGAGCCCGCTTGCACGGGGGCCAAGAGGACCGAGCCCTGCAACGAGCCGGATGGGCTCGTGAGCATCACCTGGTCTCCCTCGGATAGGTGCAGCCGCTCGGCATCGGCCCCGTTCATCAGGATCGCCTCGCGCAGCGCTCCGGTCAACGCGTCCTTCCGTTCATGGACCATCGAGTTGAACTGCTTGCCGCGGCGGGTCGCGACGACGAAGTGCCCCTCGGGAATCTTGCGCTCCGGGACCGACACGGTGGCGAAGTGCGCCTTGCCGTCGGGAGTCGGGAAGTCCCACTGCCAACAGAGGTGTGCCCCTCCGTACTGGAACTGATCGCCTTTGACGCGAAGGTGCTGGATCCCTTCATAGTTCGGGATCACGCGCGCGATCTCTTCTCGCACCGCCGCCGTGGTTGTGAACCGCACCCGGTCCCCAAGCTCGGGACGGACGCGTGCGGCAAGGTCACCGAACACCTCCCACTCGCCTCTGGCCTCCCCGATGCGGGGGCCGGGGATCTCGGGCGAGAAGATCACTCGTCGCTCGGTCGACGTTTCGGTGACGCCGCCGGGGATCTCGTACCGGGTCGCCGCGGGGAGGAGGACGACGGCTTCCTTGGCGTCGACGAACATCTGACTCGAGAGGCAGATGTCCATATGCATCCGCACCGGGACGTTGGACAGCGCCTCTCTCACTCGCGAGGGATCGGGCAGGACCTCCAGGAAGTTGCCCCCGGCCGAGAACAGGAGGTCGAGCTCCTCGCGATGGGCGCGGTCGAGCATCTCGGCAGCGGTGAATCCGACCCCCGCCCGTACGTCGAACCCCCACTTCTCCGACATCTGCTTCGCGTTCAGATCGTCGACCGGGAGACCACCGGGGAACGCGGTCGAGTACGCGCCCATCTCGGCTCCTCCCTGAACCCCCGAGTGCCCGCGGATGGGCATGACGCCGCAGCGGTCGCGTCCGAGGAAACCCTTGGTCAGGGCGAGATTAACGATCGAGCGGACGTTGTCCTCGCCGAAGACGTGCTGGGTGACGCCCATGCTCCACACGAACACCGCGGTCTTCGCGGAGCCGAGCATCCCCCCGAGTTCCTCCATCGATGAGCGCTCGCACCCCGCGCCGCGCTCGAGTCGTTCCCATGGCAACGCGTCTACGTGGGCCGTCAGTTCGTCGAAGCCGGTGGTGTGGCGTTCGATGAACGACCGGTCAAGGTGACCCCCATCGATCATCGCCTTCATCACCCCGGTGAGGAACGGGATGTCCCCCCCGACGTTTATCTGGAAGAACCGGTCGGTGATCACCGTCCCGAAGACCGCGCTCTCCGGGGACGACGGGATCCAGTAGCGATCCATGCCCGGCTCCCGATAGGGGTTGATGCACACGACTTTGGTTCCTGCCTTCCGAGCAAGATAGAGGTACTTCATCCCTACTGGTTGGTTGTTGGCAACGTTCGAGCCCACGAACACGATCAGATCGCTGCCGACCCAATCTGTG
>WHTI01000115.1 GCA_009377815.1 Actinomycetota bacterium | reverse complement strand
CGCCAACGGGATCCTGTCGCACAACACGTCTCTGTCGCTGCACGTGGTTGCCGAGGCCCAGAAGGCCGGGGGCCTGGTGGCATTCATCGACGCCGAGCACGCGCTCGACCCGGCTTATGCGAAGGCACTCGGGGTCGACACGGACAACCTCTTGGTATCGCAGCCGGACACCGGCGAGCAGGCCCTCGAGATCGCCGACACCCTGGTCCGCTCCGGCGCGATGAGTGTGATCGTGATCGACTCGGTCGCCGCGCTGGTGCCCCGGGCCGAGATCGAGGGCGAGATGGGTGACTCGCACGTTGGGTTGCAGGCTCGTCTGATGTCCCAGGCGTTGCGCAAGCTCGCCGGCAACGTCAATCGCTCCAACACCATCTTCATCTTCATCAACCAGCTGCGCGAAAAAATTGGTGTCATGTTTGGTTCTCCCGAGACCACTCCTGGTGGACGTGCCTTGAAGTTCTACTCTTCGGTCCGTCTCGATGTGCGGCGGATCGATTCGCTCAAGGACGGCGCCGAGATAGTGGGCTCCCGGGTGCGGGTCAAGGTCGTCAAGAACAAAGTCGCCGCTCCGTTCCGCAAGGCCGAGTTCGACATCCAGTACGGAACTGGAATCTCCAAGGAGGGCAGCCTCCTCGACGTTGCGATCGAGGAAGGCATCGTCCGGAAGTCGGGGGCCTGGTTCATCTACGGCGACGACCAACTCGGACAGGGTCGGGAGAACGCCAAGACGTTCCTCGCCGAGAACGCCGACATCGCGGCCGAGATCGAGCTCAAGATCAAGGACAAGCTCGGACTTATCCGCTCCAACGATGAGGTTGTCGACGTCACCAATACCCGGCCTGAAGCGGACGCCGAGCCCGAGGACGACGAGGGCACCGCGAAGACGGCGTAGCCGATGGCTACCAGCAAGACCTCACCCCGGCCGCAGTTGCGGCTGGTGGTTGATACGGACGCCGATGCGTTCAAGGATGCGATGGAGCTCGCCGGGAAGTTCCTGGCCCGGCGGGCGCGTTCCGAGCGAGAGGTCCGGACCAAACTCGTAGAGGCCGATTTCAGCACGGACGTCGCCGAGCGCACGATCGAACGCCTGGTCGAGCTTGAGTTGGTCGACGACCACGAATTCGCCAGGCAGTGGATCGAAGACCGGGTCAAACGCCGGGGTCTCGGGCGCCGGGCCCTGATCGGCGAGCTGGGCGGCAAGGGGATCTCCCGGGGGGTCGCCGAGGATGTCCTGGCCGAGACCGATTTCGACGAAGCGGCCCAGGCGGTCGAGCTGGCCCAGGGGTTCGCCCGTAAGGTCGCCCACCACCCCCTAGAGAAGCAGGCGGCCAAGATCCTGACCATGCTGGCCCGGCGGGGGATCGACTACGACTCCGCCAAGGCTGCCGTCCGGGCCGTCCTGCCCCCCGAGGGGTGGGACTGAGGCCTCCTGTGGCCGAGAGTGGGTGCTTTAGGGGTCCGGAGGGCTTACCATGTGGTTCAAGAACAAAAACCATGTCTTCCCAGACGTACGAGCGAACAAGCGAGAGAGATCTTTGAGACCGTTCGAGTTCACCGCAGCAGCCAAACGCCCCATGGGGCCCTATTTGTCCTGTTGCCCTGACCTGCGCTTACCGACCACGAAGCTTCTCTAACTTCACGCTGCTGACTCTCGCCGCCTGAACTCGCCTGCTCGGCCGTACCGGGTGACGCTCGGCTCTTCGCCGTGCGCAGCCCGGGGAAGCTGAGAAAGGAGCAGAGGGATGGAGATCATCGTCGGTCTTCTCCTCGGATTGCTCGCTGGTGTCGGCATCGGATACATGGTGCGGAAGTCGTCCGCCGAGAAATCTGTCGGATCGGCCGAACAACGTGCCAAGTCCGTGTTGGACGAAGCCCAGCGAGCCGCCGAACAGGCGAAGCGTGAAGCCCTGATCGAAGCGAAAGATGAAGCTCACAAACTCCGGATCGAGGCCGATGCAGACCTCAAGGAGCGTCGCTCGGAGATAGAGAAGAAGGAAGATCGTCTGGCCCAGCGCGAGGAGAGCCTCGATTCGCGAGCCAACTCACTCGACCGCAAGGACCAGACCATCGAGACGCGCGAGCAGGAGTTGGTCCGGCGCAACGCGGAGGTCGACCAGCTCGAGCAGAAGGCCCTGGCCGAGATCGAGCGGGTCGCCGGACTCAGCGCGGGGGACGCCAAACAGATGCTCATCGATCAGATCCAGGACGACGCCAAGCGCGACGCCATGGTGCTCGTACGCGATGTCGAGGCACAGGCGCGTGAAGAGGGTGACAAGAGAGCCCGCAAGATCACCGCGATCGCGATGCAACGGGTCGCCTCCGAGCTCACCACCGAATCCACGGTCCAGACGGTCACCTTGCCAAACGAGGACATGAAGGGGCGGATCATCGGACGTGAGGGCCGCAACATCCGGGCCTTCGAAGCCGCCACCGGCACCAACCTGATCATCGACGACACGCCCGAGGCCGTGGTGCTGTCGTGCTTCGATCCGATCCGTCGTGAGCAGGCCCGCCTCACACTCGAGAAGCTGATCTCGGACGGCCGCATCCAGCCGGCCCGGATCGAGGACATCCACCAGAAGTCGATCGACGCGATCGAAGGCGAGATCCGCGAGGGCGGGGAGTGGGCGGTTCTCGAGACCGGTATCTCCGACATGCATCCCGAGCTCGTGCGGGTCCTGGGACGCCTCAAGTACCGCACCTCCTACGGACAGAACGTCCTCAAGCACGTTGTCGAGGCCGCTCACATCGCCGGGGTCATCGCCGCCGAACTCGGCAGCGACGTTCAGCTGGCCCGCCGTTGCGCGCTGTTGCACGACATCGGCAAGGCGGTCACTCATGAGGTCGAGGGCAGCCACGCCATCATCGGCGCCGAGATCGCCCGGCGTTTGAAGGAGAAGCCCGAGGTCTGTCACGCGATCGAGGCTCACCACAACGAGGTCGAGCAGCGAACGATCGAGGCCGTGATCACCCAGACCGCCGACGCTATCTCCGGAGCACGACCGGGGGCCCGTCGCGAGACGCTCGAGACCTACGTCAAGCGTCTGGAGCGCCTCGAGGCGATCGCCTCCGAGTTCGCCGGCGTCGAGAAGGTCTACGCCATGCAGGCCGGGCGCGAGGTTCGAGTCATGGTCAAGCCGGAGGACATCGACGACCTGCAGGCCGAGGTCGTCGCTCGAGACATCGCCAAGAAGATCGAGGAAGAGCTCCAGTACCCGGGCCAGATCAGGATCATGGTCATCCGGGAACTGCGGGCGTCCGCCTATGCCAAATAGCAGGTAGCAGTAGGGTCGTCGGTGTGAAGACCGAGGAGCGTACGTACTTCATCCGCACCTTCGGGTGTCAGATGAACGAACACGATTCCGAGCGCCTCGCGGGGATGCTCGAGGCCGAGGGATACACCCCGGCCTCGAGCACCGAAGACGCCAGCGTGGTGCTGTTCAACACCTGCTGCATCCGCGAGAACGCCGACACGCGGTTGTACGGGAACCTCGGTCACGTCAAGTCGATCAAGGACCGGCAGCCGGGCAAGAAGATCGTGGTTGCCGGGTGCCTTGCGCAGAAGGACCGCAGCCTGATCCAGAGGAAGGCGCCCTACGTCGACGTCGTGCTCGGCACCCACAACCTGTCGAGCCTCCCAAGGCTGCTGCGCGATTCGGAGGCCGGGCCGTCGTTCGAGATCCTCGAGCAGACCGAGACGTTCCCATCGGCGTTGCCGACCCGCAGGAACTCACCGTGGCACGCTTGGGTGTCGATCTCGATCGGGTGCAATAACTCGTGCACGTTCTGCATCGTTCCGGCGGTGCGAGGACGCGAGGAGTCCCGGCGGATGGGGGACATCGTCAGCGAGGTAGAACGCTTGCTCGACGATGGCGTCGTCGAGGTCACGCTCCTCGGGCAGAACGTGAACTCCTACGGCCGGGACCTCGACGGGACCCCGATGTTCGCCAGGCTCCTCTACGCGCTGGATGACGTCGAGGGACTCATGCGAGTGCGGTTCACGAGCCCCCACCCCAAGGACTTCCGAGCCGACAGCGTGAGGGCGATGGCCGAGTGCGGTGTCGTCTGCGAGCACATCCATCTTCCCGTGCAGTCGGGCTCCGATCGCTTGCTGAAGCGGATGAAGCGCTCCTATACGCAAGGGAGGTACCTCGACAAGGTTCGCATGGTGCGCGACGCGATCCCCGATGTGGCGATCACCACCGACATAATCGTGGGATTCCCCGGAGAGACCGAGGCCGATTTCGCCCAGACGATGGCGCTCGTCTCCGAGGTCCGCTACGACGGCGCCTACACGTTCCAATACTCACCCCGTCCGATGACCGCGGCGGCCGACATGCCCGACCACCTTCCCAAAGAGGTCGTCCAGGAGCGGTACGAGCGTCTCGCCGCCCTGCAGGACGAGATCGCGATCGAGCGCAACGCTCGCCACCTCGGCGAGACCGAGGAGCTACTCGTCGAGGGCATCTCAAAGAAGGACCCAGGACGCCTCACCGGCCGGACCAGGACCAACAAGCTCGTCCACTTCCCCGATGATGGGGCGACCGAGGGCACCTTCCGGAACGTCCTCATCACCGCGACCCATCCACACCACCTCGAGGGCGAATCGGTGGATGCTCCCGTCGAGACGGTCCCCGCTGCCTCGACCTCTCGCATGTCGCTGCCGCTCGTGGCGACGACCGCGACCTCCGGCTGTTCTAGCTGCTCGTAGCCACGGGGACCTCGTGCTGAGTGGTGCGATCGTCCCGCATGCCCCTCTCCTGACGA
The DNA here is from genome assembly GCA_009377815.1 of Actinomycetota bacterium. Taxonomy (GTDB): domain Bacteria; phylum Actinomycetota; class CADDZG01; order CADDZG01; family WHSQ01; genus WHTI01. The sequence continues at coordinate 4,295 of WHTI01000115.1, read as the reverse complement.
TCGGCGCCAACTCCGATGGGATCCCGGAGGTGATGGCCACGATCCGCAGCGCGCTCGAGGGGGTCCGTTCGATCCCTTCCGATGTCGTGATCCTCGTAGGTCCCCACGGCCCCACCACGGGGGTGTATCGGACCCCGGCCGGTTCGCTCGCTGGTTTCGGAGCGCCGGGCATGCACGCCGGGGCCGCAAGGAGCGAGGTCTCGACGACGCTTGCCGAGGCGTGGGGGGTGCCCGAGATCGATGGTTCCGACCACGGCGTGATCGTCCCCTTGTTGCTCGATGCCCTCCCGCCGGTGCCGATCGTGGCTTGCACCCTGGCGGACTGGACCGGGAACTCCACCGGCTGGGGCGACGAGGGCGACCCCGACACCTCGATGGCGAGCGCGGCTCGACTCGGCGAAGCGATCGCATCCCTGGCGGCCGATGGGTCCGTCCTGGTGGTGGCCAGCGCGCATACGTCGGCGGCCCTGTCGCCCCGAGCTCCGTTGACCGAACGGGAGGAAGGATCGCGGCTCGACGATCGGATCCTCGGCGCGCTGCGGGGCGACCCGAGAGGGTTGCTCGACATCTCACCGTCTCAGTGGGCCGCGGGCGGTGCCTGCGGAGCCGGCCCGCTGACCCTGTTCGGGCAACTGTTCGGCGGGCGGTCGTGCGAGGTGCTTGCCTACGAGGCGCCCGTCGGCGTCGGCTATCTCGTGGCTCGCGTGCCGTGACCGACCTGATCCGCGTCGTCGCGCTCGTAGGACCGACCGCGGTCGGGAAGACCGAGCTCTCGTTCACCCTGGCGGAGCGGGTCGACGCGGAGATCGTGTCGCTCGATTCGATGCAGGCATACCGCGGGATGGACATCGGTACCGCCAAGCCCACGGCCGAGGAGCTGGCCCGCGTTCATCACCACATGATCGACGTGAGCGACCCCACTGGTGATGTGACCGTGGCCCGATTCCGCGATCTGGCGCGGGAGGCGATCGCCGACATCGCCTCCCGAGGGCGCCTCCCGCTTCTGGTCGGCGGGTCGGGGCTGTACTTCCGTGCTGTGGTCGACGACCTCAAGTTCCCGCCTCGTTCCGCCACGGTGCGCACGAGGCTCGAGGCGGAGGCCGATGCTGAGGGACCGGTCGCACTGCACGAACGGTTGACGGCCGTCGATCCGGTCGCCGCGGGGCGCATCGAAGTCGGGAACGTCCGCAGGACGGTGCGTGCGCTGGAGGCCATCGAAATCACCGGCGCGTTGTTCTCCGAGTTCGACTCTTCGTGGGATCGCTACGAGAGCATCTACGACCTCAGGGCGATCGGGCTGAGCCGTGAGCGACCGGTGCTGTACGAACGGATCGGGGCGCGGGTCGACGCGATGCTCGCCGCCGGACTCGTCGAAGAGGTGGAGCGGCTGGCGCGGGCCGGCCTGTCGCGAAATGCGTCGCAGGCGCTCGGCTACCGCCAGGTGCTGGAGATGCCGGAGGCTTCGGCCGGCGAGTTGAGGGATGAGATCGTGCGGGCGACGAAGCGGTTCGCTCGCCGCCAGGAGGCGTGGTTCCGGGCGGACCCTAGGATCACGTGGCTCGACGGGGGGCGCCCCGATCTGCCGGGCGCCGCCGAAGCTGCGGGAGGGTTCTAGTCCTTCTCGGGCTTCGGACGGAAGGTCACCGTGCCGAAGTCGTCATCCTGTGTGACGACGAAATCGAGCTCGCCCCGTTCGCTGGTCGCATGACAGTCGAACTTCTTGCCCTCGCCGACCTCGACATCCTCAGGACACTCGACCTGGATGTCGATGCCGCCAAGCTGCTCGATCGAGGTAGCGATCTGCGCTTCGATCGCGGCCATGTCGAGACTCTCTCGGATCGTCGAGACATTCCCCTGATCGTCGGTCTGGGTCACGATGATCCCGAAGTCGCCGTCGGGGGAGGTCGCGTCGCAGGTGAACTCTCGTCCCTCCTCGAGGGGGACCTCAGTCGGGCACTCGACCGTTATCTGTCCGCCGAGAGCGTCCGTCAGCGATTGCTGAAGCTGAGCGGCGACGTCCTCCGTGTCCAGCACCTCGGTCCCGCCGCACGCGGGCACGAGGAGCGAGATCGACAGAAGGGCGATCAGTAGCTGCCCCCCTCTTCTTCTTGCGTGCATCGATCCTCCCGAGGCTCGTATGTCGTCTTCGCCGCACCGATTATGGCCCCTACGCGAGGTACCTTAGAGGCTATGCGGTTCTCCAAATACCAAGGCATCGGCAACGATTTCGTGATGATCGCCGACCCTGACGACCAGATAACGCTAGACCCCGAGATGGTCCGGCACCTCTGCGACCGTCGCTTCGGTATCGGAGGCGACGGAGTGATCCGTGTAGCCCCGGGTGACTCCGATTCCGAACTGTTCATGGACTACGTCAACTCCGATGGTTCGATCGGCGAGATGTGCGGTAACGGCATCCGCTGCCTGGCGCTCTTCGCGCGGGCCGAGGGACTCACGTCGGCGTCCGAGATCAAGGTCGGAACGAGGGCCGGGGTCAAGACCGTGACGATCCTCGAGGACGGCGATGTCCGGGTGGATATGGGACCGCCGGAGTTCGACCCGAAGGACATCCCGGTCGACTGGAGCGGTGACCCGCTGCACGCAAAGATCGAGCTGGAGGATGCTGTCGTCGAGGCGGCATGCCTGTCGATGGGCAATCCGCATGCGGTCGTGTTCGTCGATGAGCCGGATCTCGTTCCCCTCAGCACCATCGGCCCCGCCATCGAGAAGCACGCGATGTTCCCCAAGGGGGCCAACGCCGAGTTCGCCGTGGTCGAGTCTCCGGAGCGCGTTCGCATGCGCGTGTGGGAGCGCGGCGCGGGCGAGACCCTTGCCTGTGGAACGGGCGCCTGCGCGGTCGCGGTTGCATCGCGCCTTCTCCGAGATACGGCGGAAGTGGTGACTGTCGTTCTTCCTGGGGGCGAGCTCGTGGTCGAGTGGTCCGGTTCTCCGGGAGACGGGACTTCGGTGTTCATGACCGGTCCTGCGGTCAAGTCCTTCGAGGGAGAGATCGAGCTTTGAGACCGGCCAAGAGGATCGATCGTCTTCCTCCGTACCTCTTCGCGGAGATGGATCGGAAGATCGCGGAGGCCCGGGCCAAGGGCGTCGACGTGATCTCCTTCGGGATCGGTGATCCCGATCTGCCGACACCTCGTCACGTTGTCGAGGCACTCTGCGGCGCGGCGAAGGACCCGGCGACGCACCGGTACCCCTCCTACACGGGGATGCCGGACTTCCGGGAGGCGATCGCGGAGTGGTACCAGAGTCGATTCGGCGTCGTCCTCGACCCGGACACACAGATCCAGCCCCTCGTCGGCACCAAGGAGGGGATCTTCCATCTCCCGGTCGCCTTCGTGGATCCCGGTGATGTCGCGCTGATCCCCGATCCGGGCTATCCCGTGTACGAGACGGGGACCATCCTTGCCGGTGGGGAACCCGTTTCCATGCCCCTGCTGGCGGCGAACGGTTTCACGCCGGACTTCTCGGCGATCTCGGACGACGTTGCCGGGCGCGCGAAGGTGATGTGGCTCAACTACCCGTCGAACCCGACCGCGGCCTGTGTGGACGAGTCGTTCTTCGCCCGTGCGGTCCGGTACTGCCGCGACCACGACATCCTGCTCTGTCACGACGCGGCCTACACGGAGATCACCTTCGACGACTACGTCGCTCCAAGTGCCCTGCAGGTGGATGGCGCCATGGACTGCACGATCGAGTTCGGGTCGCTGTCGAAGACCTACAACATGACCGGCTGGAGGATCGGGTGGGTCGCGGGAGCGCCGCAGGCGATCGAGGCGATGAAGCGACTCAAGACCAACATCGACTCGGGGATCTTCGATGCGGTGCAGCGGGCCGGGATCGCGGCTCTGAACGGTCCGCAAGACGATCTCCTCGCCACGATCGAGCGCTACCGGCACCGCCGGGACCTCTTGTGCGATGCCCTGAAGTCGATGGACGTTGTCGTCGAGCCGCCGCGCGGTTCGATCTACGTCTGGACCCCGGTGCCCAAGAGCCATACCTCCGAGTCCTTCTCTACCGAGTTGTTGGAGAAAGCTGGGGTCGTTGCTATCCCCGGTAACGGTTACGGCGCCGCGGGCGAAGGGTTCGTGCGTTTCTCCCTGACCCTGGCGGACGAACGCCTCGAAGAGGGCGTCGACCGTTTGAGGACTGTCTTCGCTGACGCGTAACCGCCTGGATGGACCCGAAGTGGAACGCGAGACGGCCATCCTGGTTGGCGCTGCCATCGGCACCAGTGGACTCGAGGACGCCGAGTTTTCCCTCGACGAGCTCGAGGCCCT
>WHTI01000139.1 GCA_009377815.1 Actinomycetota bacterium | reverse complement strand
TGTCTGCGACTTGTAGATTTGGAGACTTAGCGACTTCTGTCCTGGTCTCCTCAGGAGCCCTGTCGGCGTTGCTGGTTCTCCGGAAGAGCTCATCAGCTCCCGGCAGGCTGGCGCGGCGAGACACGGCTCATCACCTCCTCGACGAGTTTGCGGTAGGCCTTGGCTCCGGTGGAGGAGGGAGCGTAGGTAAGGATCGGCTCCCCCGCCACGGGGGCCTCGGCGAACCTGATGGTCTTGCTTATGACGGTGGAGAAAAGCTGGTCTCCGAAGGCCGATTCGACCCTTTGGTGCACCTCTCGTGCGTGGAGCGTGCGGTTATCGAACATCGTGGCGAGGATCCCATCCACGACCAGATCGGGGTTGATCCGCTCCTGAACCCGCTCGATCGAATCGAGCAGCAGGGCCATGCCCCTCAGGGCGTAGTACTCGCATTCCAGCGGGATGATGACCCCATCCGCCGCCGCCAGGGCGTTGATCGTCAGCAGACCGAGCGAGGGCTGGCAATCGATCAGGATGAAGTCGTATTTATCCCTCAATGGGTTCAGAACCCGGGCCAGGGCTTGCTCTCTGGCCACTTCGCTCACCAGCTGGATCTCGGCCGCCGAGAGGTCGATATTGGCCGGCATGAGGTCCATGTTCTCGACCTTGGTGGCCACTACGGTGTCCTCGGGCCGCACATTCCGGTCCAGAAGGGCGTCGTAGACCGACAGATCGAGGTCTCCGGGCTCGATCCCCAGGCCCAGCGCACAGCCCCCCTGGGGGTCGAAATCGACCAGGAGGACCCTCTGGCCCCGCTCGGCCAGGCCGGTCCCGAGGTTGACGGCGGTCGTGGTCTTACCGACCCCGCCCTTCTGATTGGCCAGGGCGATGATGCGGGCGTGGTGCCCGCTGTGCCCGGATAGATCGGCGGGCGGGGGACCTGGTCGACGCTCCCCCATCTCCTCCGAGAGGTCCGGGACCTCGAGCGGCGGGCTCGAAGCCTCCTGCATGCTTTGCTCCATAGGGCCTCCCCGGCTGCTGACATAGAAACTTATCGACAAATCTCCTGAGGACCGGACTGTACAGGACAAGCGCGGACGAAGACAAGCCCCAACTTGCCGGCTGGGGGCTGCACCCAAGTACTCGCAAGCCCGACAAGCCCTTTGAGCTCAGAAGGCGGTCGTCTCGACGACCGCCCAGAAAGGTGAGCTCAGAAGGCGGTCGTCTCGACGACCGGCCAAGAAAGGCGGGAAAACCTCAGCGAAGAAGGATCGAGGCGAACGAGGTTCCGCGGGTGCCTGTCGGGAAGCCCAGGAGGTCGGTGACGGTGGCGCCGCAATCGGAGAACGTCTTCCTGATCCCGAGGTCGGTCCCCGGGCGTACGGGCGCTCCGGTCACGAGCAGGGGGACCCGCTCCCTCGAGTGATCGGTCGATGCGGTGGTCGGGTCGTTGCCGTGGTCGGCGGTGATGAGCAGGACGTCGTCCTCGTCCATCGCTCCGGTGATCTCGCCGAGGCGCTCGTCGAAGCGCTCCAGGGCCTGGGCGTACCCGTGAGGGTCGTTCCGGTGCCCGTAGGCCTGGTCGAAATCAACCAGGTTGGCGAAGACCAGCCCCCGGTCGATCAAGGAGATCTCGGCCACGATGGCGTCGATCCCGTCGTCGTTCGAGCGGGTGGGATGCGAGAACGTGACCCCCCGGCCCCCGAAGATGTCCGAGATCTTCCCCACCCCCCTGACCTCGAGCCCGTGGGCGACGATCTCATCGAGCACGGTCTCCCCCTCCGGGAGCCTCGAGAAGTCGTGCCGGTCCGGGGTTCGGACGAACGCCCCCGGGGCGCCCTCGAAGGGGCGAGCGATGACCCGCCCGACATCGTGGGGACCTTTGAGGATGCCCCGGGCGATCCGGCACATCTCGTAGAGGCGTTCGAGTGGGACGACGTCCACGTGTGTGGCTATCTGGAAGACGCTGTCGGCCGAGGTGTAGACGATCGGCCGGCTGGTGGCGACGTGCTCGGCCCCGAGCCGGTCGATGATCTCGGTCCCCGAAGCGACCTCGTTACCCAGGGTCTTCGTGCCGGTGGCGACCTCGAACGCCTCGATCACGTCGGTCGGGAAGCCGTTCGGGTAGGTCGGTAGGGGCTCGGCGAGGTAGATACCGGTCATCTCCCAGTGGCCCGTAGTGGTGTCCTTGCCCGCCGAGGTCTCGGTCATGGCGCCGAAGGCTCCGCTCGGAGCGTCCACGGGATTGACCCCCTGGATATCGGCCAGCCGGCCGAGCCCGAGGGCCCCCAAGTTGGGGAGCTTCACACCCCCGACCACACGGGCCAGGTTCGGGATCGTTGCTGATCCGACGTCCCCGAAGGCCTCGGCGTCGGGCGCCCCGCCGATCCCCGCGGAATCGAGGACGACCAGGACGACCGCCCGGACCGTCATCGGCTCGGAGAGCGCCGGCCGGGGCGGTGCTCCGGCATCACTCGCTCGCTACCTGCTGATCCTCGAGACACAAGCGGGCGGTCGGGCGGGCTTCGAGGCGGTCCTCCGAGATGGGCTTCCCGCACTTCTCGCAGACGCCGTAGGTGCCGGCATCGATCCGCTTCAGAGCGGCGGCGATCTCGGTGTGGGTCTCCTGCAGGCGTTCGACCATGCCCAGGACCTCGGAGCGCTCGGTCGTGGCCTGGGCAGAGTCGGCGAAGCCGTCGTTGCTCGAGACCTCGAAGCCCTCCTCGCCGACGGCCGCTCCGTACTCGGCCAGCTGGCGCTCGGTCGAGGCCTTCTCCTCCTCGAGGGCGGCCCCTATCTCCTTCAGTTTGCTCTGGTCCACTAGTGCATCACTCTTTCTTTGCTTACCTCTTCGCTCGCGGGTGCGAGGCCAGATAGACCTCCCGCAGGCGGGTGTCGCTCACAAGCGTGTAGACCTGGGTGGTGGCCAGACTGGCGTGCCCCAATAGCTCTTGAACCACCCGGATGTCCGCCCCCGCGTCCAACATATGTGTTGCGAACGAATGGCGCAGGGTATGGGGCGAGACCCTGGAGCCCAGCCCGACCCCTCCAGCGTACCCCTTCAGGATCTTCCAGCATCCCTGGCGGCTGAGTCTCCCACCGCGGGAGTTCAGGAACAGGGCCCCGGACGACGATCCGGCCTTGGAACGCTTGAGAAGCTCTGGCCGGGTGCGGATCAGGTAGTCCCCTACCGCCTTGCGGGCCGCTCGTCCGACCGGGACGCGGCGGGATTTGTTGCCCTTCCCTGCGCGGACCAGGACCGTTCCCGAATCGAGATCGAGGTCGTCGACATCGAGGCCGATCAACTCGCTGATCCGAACCCCGGCCCCGTAGAGCACCTCGAGGATCGCTCGATCCCGGCGACCGAGCAGCGAGTCGTCGGGAGCCTCGAGCAGGGCCTCGACATCCTCCAGCGAGATCGCTGTGGGGATCGACTTCGGTTTCCGAGGCGAGCCCACGGTCGTGGTGGGATCCAGCTCAAGGATCTCCTCGCGGGCGAGGAAGCGATACAGCGCCCGCACCGCGACCAGCATCCGGGCCACCGACGAGGCCGCGTACGGCCGGTCGAAGGGGGCAGTTCCGCCCCGGAGGGCCTCGAGGTAACCGGTCAGGTCCTCGCCGCTCAAGGCCGACGGATCGAGGCCCTCGGTCGTGCAGTAGGACCGCCATGATGCGAGGTCCCGGCGGTAGGCCGCGATCGTGTTCTCGGACAGCCCCCGTTCGAGCCGCGCGTAGGCGAGGAACTCTTCGATCCAGGGATCGAGGGTGGCTGCAGCCGTGCGGCCGGCCACGGATCTAGAGGAGGTCGTGGAGGTTGGCGGAGTCAAGCCCGTGCGCGGCCGCTACCGGCTCGTAAACGATCTGACCGTCGAAGACATTGACCCCGAGCCCGAGCGCCGGATCGTCGGCCACCGCACCCTTCACACCCTGGTTGGCCAGATCGACGACGTAGGGAAGCGTCGCGTTGGTGAGTCCATAGGTCGAGGTGTGAGGGACGGCCCCCGGCATGTTCCCCACGCAGTAGTGAACGACGTCGTGCACGACGTAGGTCGGGTCCGAATGGGTCGTCATCTTCGAGGTGGCAAAGCACCCGCCCTGGTCGATCGAGATGTCGACGAGCACCGAACCCGGCTGCATCTCCTTGATCACTTCCTCGGTGACGATCGTCGGCGCCAGGGCCCCGGGAACCAGGACGGCACCGATCACGAGGTCGGCGGCCGTCACGGTCTCTTCGACCGAGAGGGTGTTGGACGCCAGGGTCTTGATCTTGCCCTGGTGGATGCGGTCGACCTCGCGCAGCCGGTTGATGTTCTTGTCGAGGATGATGACCTCAGCCTCCATCCCCTGTGCGATCCACGCGGCATTCTGGCCCGCCATCCCGGCTCCGATGACGACGACCCTTGCGGGCCGGACACCGGAGACGCCGCCGAGCAGCACGCCCTTGCCGCCGTTCTCCCGCTCCAGGTAGTGAGCGCCACACTGGGGCGCCATGCGCCCGGCGACCTCGCTCATGGGGGCCAGCAATGGGAGCGACCGATCGGGTAACTCGACGGTTTCGTAGGCGATCCCGGTCGTCCCGGAATCCATCAGTGCCCGAGTCACCGACTCGCTCGCCGCCAGATGGAGATAGGTGAACAGGATCAGGCCCTCACGGAGCCGGCCGAACTCCTCCTCGATCGGCTCCTTGACCTTCAGCACCATGTCGGCGTCGGCGAACACGGAGTCGGCATCGGGAACGATCGATGCCCCGGCCCGCTCGAACAGCCGATCGGGAAGGCTGGAGCCGATCCCGGCGTCGTGCTCGATCATGACCTCATGGCCGGCGAGAACCAGTTCGCGCACGCCGGCAGGTGTGATCGCCACCCGGTACTCGTTGTCTTTTAGCTCCCGCGGGACCCCAACCCTCATGGACGCGACCCTATCCCGAGCGCTCCCCCGATGGGGGGACGACTACTTCTCGGAGCTGACGTGTTCGGCGTCGCTCTCGGCCGGGGCGGTGATGTCGACGACCTCGCCGTGATGGGCGATGGCGGCACCGACGAAGTCCCGGAAGAGGGGCTGCGGGCGATCCGGGCGGCTCTTGAACTCGGGGTGGAACTGCCCGGCGACGAACCACGGGTGGTCCTTCAGCTCGATGATCTCGACCAGAGTGCCGTCGGGCGACTCGCCGGAGCATACGAGCCCGGCATCCTCGAGGCGCCGGCGGTAGCGGGGGTTGACCTCGTAGCGGTGACGATGACGCTCGAACACCAGCTCCGAGCCGTAGGCATCCTCGGCCTTGGAGCCCAAGGTGATCCGGCAGGGGTAAGAGCCGAGGCGCATGGTGCCACCGAGCTTGTCGAGGTCCTGGCCCGCGAGGATGTCGACCACCGGGAACGGCGAGTTGGCATCGAACTCGGATGAGTTGGCATCCTCGAGCCCGGCGACGTTGCGGGCGAACTCGATGACGGCACACTGCAGCCCGAGGCAGATACCGAGGAACGGGATCTTGTGCTCCCGGGCGTACTGGACCGCGCGGATCTTGCCCTCGATCCCCCGGACGCCGAAGCCTCCGGGAACGAGGATCCCGTCGAGGCGTCCGAGGACGGCGTCGAGATCCGCCGTTTCGAGCTCGTCGGACGCGATCCACTCGATCTCGACCTGCGAGTCGTGGTGGAAGCCTGCGTGCCGGAGGCTCTCGACCACCGAGAGATAGGCGTCGGGGAGCTTGATGTACTTGCCGATGAGGCCGATGCGGCACGGCCGCTTCGCACCGTCGATCCTCGCCACCAGCGCCCGCCATTCCGTGAGATCGGGGGCCGGGACATCCTCCATGCGCAGGTGATCGACCACGAAGTCATCGAGGCCCTCATCCCGTAGCACGAGGGGGATCTCGTAGATATTCGGCGAGTCGACCGCCGAGACGATGGCTTCGATCTTGACGTCGCACAGGAGCGAGATCTTGCGCTTGAGATCGGGGCTGATCGAACGGTCCGAGCGGCACACGATGACGTCGGGCTGGATCCCGATGCTGCGGAGCTCCCGGACCGAGTGCTGGGTCGGCTTGGTCTTGAGCTCCTCGGCCGGCGCCATGTACGGCACCAGGGTCACGTGGAGGTAGCAGGTGTCGTCCCGGCCCAGTTCACCCTTGAGCTGCCGGATCGCCTCGAGGAACGGCAGCGACTCGATGTCACCGACCGTGCCCCCGATCTCGGTGATGAGGATGTCGGCCCCCGAGTCCTCGGCCAGGCTCAGGATCCGGTCCTTGATGGCGTTCGTGATGTGAGGGATGACCTGAACGGTGTCCCCGAGGTACTCGCCGCGGCGCTCCTTGGAGATCACGTTCGAGTAGATCGCTCCGGTGGTGACGTTCGAGGCCTTGCGCATCGACTCATCCAGGAAGCGCTCGTAGTGACCCAGGTCGAGGTCGCACTCAGCCCCGTCCTCGGTCACGAAGACCTCACCGTGCTGGAACGGGTTCATGGTTCCGGGGTCGACGTTGATGTACGGATCGAGCTTCTGCATCATGACGCGGAGGCCACGATGCTTGAGGATCCGGGCGAGGGAGGCGGCCGTGAGGCCCTTCCCGAGGCTCGAGACCACCCCACCGGTCACGAAGATGTGCTTCGCCACAGATCCTCCTCTACGCTTGACCCGGTCGCCGAAATAGATATCGACCGGCGCGGAACGATCCGGGTCCGGGCACGGCTACGCCCGATCGGGTCCTTCTGTGACGGTCATCACAAGTTAGCACGCGCGCCGGCGCGCGCTCTTTATTTCCGACCGAAGTCGTCGAACTTCTTCAAGAAAATGACTCGTTCGATGACTGCGGAGAACGAAACCTTCTCCGAGGCGAGGTTGAGGGCCAGCAGTACGACGATCGTCGCGACCCTCCAGGGGCGGTCGAGAGCGACCACCAGACCGACCCCGAGGGCCGCCCCCAGGGCGTTGGAGCCCATGTCCCCGAGCATCGCTCGCTCCCCGAGGTCGGCCGGGAGGATGCAGAACACCACCCCCAGGAGCCCGGACGCGGCGATGGCCCACATCGGCTCTCCCAACACGAACAGGGGGACCGCGATCGGGAGCCAGACCTTGAGCGCTCGACCCGGCGCCCGGTCGAGCAGGTTGATCAGGTTCGCGCTCAGGGCAACCACCAGGATGGTCTCGCCCACGATCACGAGGTCGCTCGTGAGGATGAGCCCGGCGACGAGCCCCGCGGCCCCGCCGGCTGCGAGCTTCACCAACCCACCGGTGAGACGGCCGCTCTTCAAGGCGCCGAGATGCCCTCCGAATCCTCGTGGCCGCTCGTCGCCCCGGAGGTCGTCCCAGCGCCCCGCGAACGCCATGACGGCGACGACGGTCGCCACCGCCCCGAGGATGCGGGCGCTCTCGATCGCCTCCCAACCGAGCCTGCCCGCGAGGAGACCCACCAGAGCGACACCGGCACCGCCGACCAGGACCGGCTCCCCGAGGATCGCGGGGACCTCGGCCCCCGAGAGGTTGGTCCGCAGCAACCGCCGCGGGGTCCGCCCTATCCGGCGCGACATGATCCATCCGGTCACGAGCCCCCCGAGGAGGACCCCGCCGAGCACCGCGAGCGCGGTTTCACCGCTCATGCATTCCCCCATCGCGGAGGGCGTGCCACGGGACGGGCGTACGTTGACCCGCTCATGCATTCCCCCATCGCGGAGGGCGTGCCACGGGACGGGCGTACGTTGACCCGCTCATGCATTCCCCCATCGCGAAGGGCGT
>WHTI01000240.1 GCA_009377815.1 Actinomycetota bacterium | reverse complement strand
GAGTAGTTGAGCACCACTGCCGGGAGTCCCATCATCGTGAAGGGGATGTCGATCCTCGTACTGGTGTACTGGACGACCCCGGGCGGCGCCGCCGTGTCGGTCGTCGTGTAGCACTGGTCGGCCCCCTGGGATCGGAGGACCGGGTCTGATTCGGTGCCACGGCTGTCAACCTGATTCGAGTTGACGTTGCCTCCCGAATTGAACGTGAACAGCAGGCGCGCCGGCGTGAGGCCCCGCCACGCCTTCGCCCGGTATTCGATCCCCGGTTCATCGACCGGGTACTTCCCCGATTCGTTCGCGGGACAGACCGTGGTGGTCGCGGCGACGTTGAGTGTCGTCGAGCCCTTCCCCAGCAGGTAGTGATCGAGGAACTTGCTGATCCGCCCGTTGACGCCGCGCCGCACCCGCTTGGGCGCTCGGCTGAGATTGATCTTCCCGCCGTCCCCCCGGAAATCGTCGACCGTACAGACGCGGTGGACGGTGCCACAGAGGTCGCCCCACTCCTTGTCCTTGTTCTGGACGAAGTGCTGGTAGTCGCCCAGGTACATCTGGATCGGATACTTCGATCGGAGCGACTTGAGTTTGTTGTAGAAGCGCACCGACTCGATGGTCGGGAACAGCGGGTCGGTCCAGGTCGCGGCCGCGAAGATCGGGACCTTGAGCCCGGCGCGCACGCGACTCCAGAAGTCGGTCTGGTAGTACGCGGAGCGATCACGGATGAAGTCCTCGGCAACCTCCTCGAGGACCGGGTCGCCGTTGTAGGGCTCCCCCACCCCCAAACGGGCGAAGGCGTCGTGGAGCCATTGCGGGAACGTCGTGTGGTTCCCGGTCATGAGGTTGCCGCTCGCGTACAACCCGGTAACGATGCTCTGCTTCTGGACGCCCAGCGGCTTCCGCGAGATCGCCGTCGCCGGCTTGCTCGGCGCAACCACCGGTGCACCGGTTCGCGGATCGCGGTCCGCGTAGTGCCCGCCCGGGAGGAGCGACTCGAGCAGATCGGTCCAGCCGTACTTGGGGACCGCGGCCGCGACCCTTAAGGGGATCCTGAACGAGGGACTTCTCCACTTCGGATCGGTCAGGGCGAGCCACGCGAAGCCGCCGCCGTACGACCCGCCCACGATCCCGACCTTCCCGGGGTTGATATCGAAGAATGCTTCCTCACCCGCGGTCTCCAGCATCCGATCGTGATCGGCGAGCAATCCCACGAGGTACTGGTAGTCGTTGATCTCGTAGCTGCGGGAGTTGAGCTGGGTGGTGCCGGTCGAACCCCTGTCGTTCGCGTCGCGGAATCCCCTTGCCGTGTAGGTAACCACCACGTAACCCCGCGCGGCCCAGAAAGCATTCGAGTGATGCCAGCGCTCCCCGCCGGCATCGATCGAGGTCGCCTCCCACGCGGTCTTGTTCCCTCCGCAACATCCGTGCATGAGGACGATCACCGGTCGTCCCTTCTCGGGGGGCTTCCTGGTCGGGATCGAGATGTCGACGTCGAGTGAGACGCGGTTGCCGGTCTCGGGCTGCAGGTCGTCCTCGACCGCGGCCGCGAGCGCCTCCTCCAACGACGCCGGCGCCGGAAGGCCCCGCCAGTCACCGCTCCCATCGAGCGCGTCCTGGTACTTCACCGGGATCGGGATCGCGTTCGCTCCCCCGCCGGACGGAGGGAGACCATCGTCACAGAAGCGATACGGCAACTCTCGTTCGCCGGCGCCGGTCGAGCCATCGACCGCGTCGATCACTTGGCAGTTCGACGGCGCCACCAGCGCATCAAGAGCGGCCAGCGAGTCCGGTACCAGGGTGTCGGGGACCTGAGCGCCCGCATAGGGTTCGAGCGCGGATGGTAGTAGCGCGGCGATCAGGAGCGCGCCGAGAAGAACTGCGTTCGCCCTTTTCTTAGTGTTCTTGGAACCATCGCCCATCGAAGTCATTGTGCGGGATTCGCTCCGTCATGCCTACCTATACGAGCCGATCGCCGCCTCCGCTTCAGCTGTGGCGCGAGTCACCTCGGCGCGGTCGCGACCTCTTTAGCGTCGGCAGAGTTGGTTCGTCTGACGAAGGAGCGAGAGATATGCGCAGATTGATGTTCGTCCTTGCCATCCCGCTGCTGGCCGCACCGCTCACTTGGGGTTCCACGGCGCGAGCCGCGCAGGGTTGCACGCCGGGCACGTCCGGTGACGACTACGTCGAGTGTTCCCGTTACGACGACGTCCGTGACGGCGACGCTGGTGACGACCAGGTCTACGGGCTCGTGGGAGCCGACCGGCTCAACGGTGGCGAGGGGAACGACACCATCTATGGGGGCATCGGTCTCGACATGGTCTCGGGCGACGAGGGAGACGACGTCCTCTTCGGAGGACCCGGCAACGATCTGCTGGCGGCCGACGGAGGTAACGACGAGATCCATGGTGACGAGGGCGACGATGGGATCTCGGCCGGACTCGGCGACGACACGATCGACGGAGGCCCGGGGGCGGATCAGATCAAGGCGTCATCGGGCGCCGACGCGATCGTCGGCGGCGACGGTGACGATCGCATCCGGGCCGGCTCCGGTTCCGACCTGGTCCGGTCCGGCGCGGGCGACGACCAGTCGATCGCGGGCTCGGGGGACGACCGGGTCTTCGGGGGTCCCGGTGACGACGACATCTGGGCCGGTCGAGGCTTCGACCGGGTGAACGGCGGAGCCGGGAACGACGAGATCTGGACCCGTGACGGGGTCAAAGATCGGATCTCATGCGGCGCCGGCTACGACGTGGTCACCGCCGATGAGTTCGATCGCATCCTCGACGACTGCGAGGATGTCGTCCTGCCCTAGGTCTAACTCGAGCCCGGCCTACTGGACGTGGAAGCGGCCGCACATCCCCGAGCAGTTGCCGTTCGATAGCGTCGAGTGGCCCGGGATCGAGCAACGGTAGTAGTAATAGCCCCTCTTCCTGGGCTTCTTCGTGAAGGTCCCGTTGGCCGGGAGGGAGAACGTCTTGCCCTTCCACCGCTTCCTGTAGAAGGACATCCGGTGAGCGGTGGAGGTGGTGTTCTTCCAGCGCACCTTGTTGCCCTTCGGCACGTGGGCCGACTTGGGATCCCACGAATAGTTGCCCGGTGACCCCTTCG
>WHTI01000308.1 GCA_009377815.1 Actinomycetota bacterium | reverse complement strand
GGTCCGATCACCGGAGGCAAGGATGCCAAAACAACAAACCAACCAAATGCCACACCACAAGTACCGGGGGTTCCAGCCGCTCACTCTCGACGACAGGACCTGGCCCGATCAGCGGATCGAACGGGCGCCGACCTGGTGCTCTGTCGATCTCCGCGACGGTAACCAGGCCCTCATCGATCCCATGGACCCCGCCCGGAAGCGGGAGATGTTCGACAGTCTCGTCGTCATGGGCTTCAAGGAGATCGAGGTGGGTTTCCCTGCCGCCAGCCAACCCGACTTCGACTTCTGCCGACAGATCATCGACGACGAAGTCATCCCCGATGATGTGACCATCCAGGTACTGACCCAATGCCGACCGGAACAGATCGAGCGGACCTACCAGGCCATCGCCGGGGCGCCCCGGGCCATCGTTCATTTTTACAACTCGACCTCGATCCTGCAGCGGGATGTCGTTTTCGGCCTTCCCCCGGAGGGTATCGTCGACATCGCCGTCGCCGCGGCGAGGCTGTGCCGCAAGCTGGAACAGACCGTGCCCGACACCGAGGTCGTCTACCAGTACTCTCCGGAGTCCTTCACCGGGACCGAGCCCGAGTTCGCCGTGGAGATCTGCGCCCAGGTGATGAGTGCCCTAGAACTCTCCGACGAGGAATCGATGATCCTCAATCTTCCCTCCACGGTGGAGATGTACACCCCCAGCGTCTACGCCGATGTCATCGAGTACTTCCACCGCCACATCCCCCACCGGGACAGGGTCGTTCTCTCGCTCCACCCCCACAACGACCGGGGCACCGCAGTGGCCGCCACCGAACTGGCACTGACGGCCGGAGCCGACCGGGTGGAGGGGACCCTGTTCGGCAACGGGGAGCGCACGGGCAATGTCGACATCGTCACCCTGGCGCTCAACATGTTCTCCTCCGGTGTCGATCCCGAACTCGACATCTCCGACATCGACGGTCTGCGCCGGATGGCCGAGTACTGCAACCGTCTCCCCGTCCATCCCCGCCATCCCTATGTCGGTGAGTTGGTGTACACCGCGTTCTCGGGGAGTCATCAGGATGCCATCAAGAAGGGGTTCGCCGCACTCGAGGAGCGCAGTGGACCCCGGGTGGGCGGTGAGGGAGGCGGGGGAGGCTACGGGATCTGGGAGGTCCCGTACCTGCCCATCGACCCCAAACATGTCGGGCGATCCTACGAGGCGGTGATCCGGGTCAACTCCCAGTCGGGGAAGGGGGGTGTCGCCTATGTCATGAAGGAGGGACACGGTTTCGACCTGCCCCGTCGTCTCCAGATCGAGTTCTCCCGTACCATCCAGCATGTCACCGAGGACTCGGGGACCGAGATCAGTCCCCAGGAGATGTGGGCGAGCTTCGAGAAGGTGTACCTCGCTGAGGGGAGGGTCGATCTGGTCGACTACTCGATAGAAAGCGGCGATCAGGATGTCACCGTCACCGCCACCGTGACCGTGGATGGCGAGGAGCGAAGGGTTGCGGGGACGGGGAATGGGCCGGTTTCGGCGTTCGTGGACGCGGTCGCACCGATCGCCGAGGTCGACGTTCTCGACTACAGCGAGCACGCCATCGGCGGTGGTGCCGACGCCCGGGCGGTGGCCTATGTCGAGACCCAACACGATGGTGAGGTCCTCTGGGGCGTTGGGGTTCACACCTCGATCGTCGCCGCCTCGATGCGGGCGGTGCTCTCGGCGATAAACCGGGCGGCGCATTAGCGACCACCAGAGGGCACTAATCGTGGTCGCGATGGGACCGGCTCGCGGTTGGGCCCGCCTGGTCCTGATACTTCGAGCCGAGTTCCGGGGAGCCGTAGGGCAGGTCGGCCGCGGTCGTCATCGCATAGAAGCTGATCTGGCCGATCTTCATCCCGGGATGGATGGCGATCGGCAGTGTCGCCACATTGGAGAGCTCGAGGGTTATGGCCCCGTTGAACCCGGGGTCGATGAATCCGGCG
>WHTI01000214.1 GCA_009377815.1 Actinomycetota bacterium | reverse complement strand
TCGGGATCGGCCAGCGGGGTGAGGTCGACCTCGGTCGTCCCCGAGTACTCGATGCAGGTGACCTGCTCGGCTGCGAACCACCCCATCTTGTTGCGGTGCCACGCCGACATCCCGGGCTTCGCGTCGATGTTCCCCATGATGTCCCACGAGCCCACGAACCGGTGGAGGTCGCCGTCATACGCATACAGATCGGGCAGGCCGAAGAGGTGCCCCATCTCGTGCACCGGAACGATGTAGCCACGCGATGGCGAGTAGATGTCCTGGCCGAGCGTCGAGCCCCACTTGATCGGACCCTCGTCGGTCATCACCGGTTTGCCGGCGCCGAGAAATGCGGGGGAGTACGAGTGTGTTTCGCCCGGGCCCTCCGCGGTCAGGATGATGTCGTAGTCGGAGAAGTCGACGTCAGGATCGGCCGCGTTGGTGGCATCGGTGAACAGTTGCCACTGCCCGTCGAACGAGCCGTAGTCGTATGTGCCGGAGTCGCTCGGCATCTGGTACCACTGGTGCACCGCGTCGATGTTGACCGACAGCTGTCCGTATGAGACCTCTTCGTAGTACTCCTCGATCCCCTCCGACAACGGCCCCGCGATGTCGTGCGTGTCCTCGTCCGAGGTCGCGTCCGGGAAGTCGACGAACAACAGGATCACGTTGACGTCGCCGTTCGGTCGCCGGTTCAGCTGATAGTCGGTGGGCCCCTCGTTGAGATCGTTGAATTCTTCGTCGATGGAACTCTCCAGCGTGCAGTCCGCCGCGCTCGGAGTCGCGGAGAAGCGATCCGGCGGTCACCGCGAACGCGAGGCTCGGGGTCACCATCAACCCCGCGATCAGGGATGCGACGACCACGATGCGCTGGTTGCCTTGCATAGGAGGCAACCACGCCGAGCCCGGCTTGCATAGGTTCTTCGCGAAGACCCCTATCAAAGCGAGCTTGAGGGGACTAGCCTGAGGTCCCCGACCGGGGGAGAACGTCCACTTGGGTGGGCGACTGCTGGGTGAGCCCTTACAGGCACTGACTCTTTCAGCTTTCGTCTGGGAGAGAGAGCAGTGTTCGATCTGGAGTCAGCTCTAACGCATGGCATCACCTGGCCTCCCCGCCGGCAGGCCGCCTTCCTCGCGATGGTTGGGCTCGTGGCGAGCCTCTTCGTTCTCTCCCCCACGCTTCCTCGATCACCGACCGGCTCGGGATCGGGTACCGGAGCTCGGGTGGTCGAGGGCTACGGCGAGCTTCCGATCTCGTTCGAGCCCAACGTGGGCCAAGCGCCGAGCCGCTACGACTTCGTGGCGCGCGGCCGCGGCTTCGGCATGGCTATCGACGCGACGGGCGCGACCCTCGCCCTCGGGGCGGAGGACATCGTGCGGTTGGAGCTGCTGGGGGCGAGGCGATCTGCGCAACCACGAGCGCTGGCGGCGTTGCCCGGCAAGGTGAACTACTTCATCGGAGACGACCCGACCGAATGGCACCGCGACGTCTCCACTTTCGGGCGCGTGAGCTACAACGATGTCCTCGAGGGGATTGATGTCACCTACTACGGGACCAACGGGGGGACGCTCGAATATGACTTCGTGGTGGGTCCGGGCGTGGACCCGAATGACATCCGGCTTGGGTTCTCGGGCGCGAGCGATCTCGCGCTCAGGGATGGGAACCTCGTCATCTTGACCCCCCGTGGCGCGGTTACGCAAGCGGCACCGGTCCTTTACCAGACGATCGGAGGCCGGCGGGTCCCGGTCACCGGTCGCTTCGCACTCGAGGGTCACGAGGTCGGCTTCGAAGTCGGGACTTACGACCACTCCCGCCGACTGGTGATCGATCCGACCCTCGTCTACTCGACCTTTCTGGGCGGAACGGGTGACGACAAGAGCTTCGGGATCGCGGTCGACTCCTCGGGCGCGGCGTACGTCACCGGCTCCACGACCTCCTCGTCCTTCCCCACTCCATCGTTTCCGGGATTCGGTGGCTACGCCGGACAGCTCGATGCTTTCGTCACCAAGCTCAACGCGGCCGGCTCGGCGCTCGTGTACTCGACTTACCTCGGCGGTACGAAGATGGACTTCGGCTACGGGATCGCGGTCGACTCCTCGGGCGCGGCGTACGTGACCGGCTCCACGACCTCGGCTGACTTCCCAACGTCCGCTCCGATCCAGGCTTCCAATGCCGGCTCGGAGGATGCCTTCGTCACCAAGCTCAACCCGTCCGGCTCGGCGCTCGTCTACTCGACCTACCTCGGCGGCTCGAACGGCGCGGTTGCCCTCGGGGTCGACATCGCCCGCGGGATCGCGGTCGACGGAACCGGCGCGGCCTACGTGACCGGCTCCACGACGTCGACCGATTTCCCCACGCAGGTTCCGTTCCAGCCCATCAATGGCGGAGGGGCAGATGCGTTCGTCACCAAGATCAACGACAAGGGCTCGGGGCTCCTCTACTCGACCTATCTGGGAGGAGTGATCGACGACAGGGGCAACGCGCTCGCGATCGACAGCTCAGGCGCGGCCTACGTCACCGGCTCCACGACCTCTGCCAACTTCCCGCTGCAAGCTCCCTTCCAGGCAACCAACGGCGGGGGTGACGGTGCCTTCGTCACCAAGCTCAACGCCGCGGGTTCGGCCCCCATCTACTCCACCTATCTCGGTGGCTCGGCGATCGATGTCGGCTTCGGGATCGATGTCGACGGGGCGGGCGCGGCGTACGTGACGGGATCGACGTCGTCGACCAACTTCCCAACGGTCGCTCCCATCCAAGGCACCTATGGAGGCTCGTTCGACGCCTTCGTCACCAAGCTCAGCGCGGCCGGTTCGACCCTTATCTATTCGACCTACCTCGGCGCCGTGGGAAGCGACTCCGGCAACGGGATCGCAGTCGACGCGGCGTCCTTCGCTTACGTCACCGGCTACACCGGTTCCGCGGGCTTCCCACTGAAGGATCCGTTCCAGGCGACCAACGGCGGGATGCTCGACGCGTTCGTCACCAAGCTCAACCCCTCGGGCTCGGCGTTCGTCTATTCGACCTTCCTCGGCGGCTCGGACACGGAGTTCGGCAATGGGATCGCGCTCGACGGCGCGTCCGCGGCGTACGTGACCGGCTCCAGCCGGTCCAGCAACTTCCCGCTGCAGATTCCGCTCCAGGGGTCCAACGCCGGCCTCGCCGACGGTTTCGTCACCAAGTTGAAGGAGACGCCTCCGGCCCCCTGTGATGCCACCTCGGTGGTGACGATCCAGGTAGCGGCTCCGAACCAGACGACGTACGGCACCGCGGGCGCGGATGTCATCCGCGGAACATCCGGGGTCGACACGATCTACGGTGTGGGAGGCAACGACACCATCTGTGGTCTCGGCGGGAATGACAAGATCGATGGTGGTGCCGGCGCCGACCTTCTCTACGGCGACAGTGTTTACGGCGGCACCGGCAAGGATCTCATCCATGGCGGAGTGGGCGCCGACCGCATCTACGGTAACAACGGAGTCGACACGCTTTACGGCGACGATGGAGCGGACAAGCTCTACGGCAACGATGGTGCCGACAGCCTCTACGGAGGGATTGGTAACGACGAGCTTTCCGGTTTCGACGGAGACGATACCCTCATCGGTGGGGATGGTAACGACGTTCTTTGGGGCGGCAACGCCAGAGACTTCCTCAACGGCGGCAACGGGGCCGACAAGCTC
>WHTI01000469.1 GCA_009377815.1 Actinomycetota bacterium | reverse complement strand
GGAGCAGGTTCGTGACGCCATCTACGAGCAGCCGGAATGATCGGTGTCGATACCAACATCCTCACTACCCTGTGGGAAGAATCACCAGCAAAGGGACGTTGCAATAGACGATGAGCGAACCGGCGAACACCCAACCAGTGAGCATCTCCCCTACCAAAGCCCCCGATCCCGACGGCACTCCCGCCGAGATCGACGTCAAGCTGCTCGAGGAGACTCTCGACTACATACGGCCCGCCGTCCAGATGGATGGTGGGGATCTTGTGCTTCTCGGTGTCGAAGATGGAACCGTCAACCTCCAGATGGTCGGTGCCTGTGGTGGCTGTCCCCTCTCCATGATGACCCTCAAGACCGGGATCGAGCGGATTCTCACCGATCGTGTTCCCGGTGTGACCGAGGTAAACGCCGTCGCCTGACTCCGAAGGCCGATATCGCGATGACCCGTCGGAGCAGCCAGCAGACCGTCGCTATCGGCGGATGCTCATGACCCCTTCCGAGCTATTCGTCGCTGCCCTCGACGGCGATCGTCGGTCCCGGGCGCGTCTGTTGAGTTCACTCGAGGACCGCATCGACGGTTGGCGGGAGGTCATGTCCACTCTCGACAACCATGCCGGGGAAGCTCATCTCGTCGGGATCACCGGCGCCTCCGGCTCCGGAAAGTCGACGTTGGTCGGGGCCATCCTCGACGACCTCCTCGACTCGGATCTGAGTCCGGCCGTGGTTGCCGTCGACCCGGCCAGCCCTTTCACCGGTGGCGCCCTCCTCGGAGATCGGATCCGGATGATGGCCGCCGGCGACCCCAGGCTCATGGTCCGCTCCATGTCGGCCCGGGGCCGTCTCGGTGGTCTCGCCTCCGGTTCGAGCTCCCTCGTCACCGCATTCGACGCACTGGGCCATGACCCCGTCCTAATCGAGACCGTTGGTGTGGGCCAGTCCGAGGTAGAGGTGATCGATGTCGCCGACACCGTGATCGTGGTGGTCTCACCGGAATGGGGCGATGCCGTCCAGGCCGGGAAGGCGGGCATCGTCGAGATCGGCGACAT
>WHTI01000439.1 GCA_009377815.1 Actinomycetota bacterium | reverse complement strand
GGGGCCGGGTAATCCTCCGGCGCCCACAGGATCGCCTGGATCGCGATGCCATCGGGGGAAAGCTCTGCGAGCTCCTCGTAGAGATTCTTGAAGTGGGGTTGGGAGAACTCATGGTTCGACAGCCAGGCGATGGGGAGATCCTCTGAGTCTCGGGGCAGCGTCCCGTTTCGATCGGTGTACCACCCGGCGGGGGCGTGGAACGAGGGACCGGGAGGGCCCTCTTCCCCTGGCAGACCCGTCCCCGACGGAGTGGTTGCTGCCCGCGTTGGCTCCGTGATGTAGCGCGGGTTGCCGCAGCCGATTGCCGCGAAGAGCACCGTCACCCCTGTGACCACTTGGATGGCTCGCCGTCGAACGCCCATATCCTGTCGACGTTTCCCGAGGGCAGCGAGTTCTGGGCCTCCATTTGCCGTCCCGGCCGGCCCGCGCTACTCTTAGCACTCGAATAGAGGGAGTGCTAATCGGCATCGCCCTGCCCGTAGGAGTTCGTTCAGGAGGTTAGAGATGGCAACAGCTGCCAAGACGACGATCAAGCCCCTCGAGGACCGGGTTTTGGTTCGGCCCGACGAGGCCGAGATGACCACAGCGTCGGGCATCGTGATCCCCGACACCGCCAAGGAGAAGCCCCAAGAGGGCGAGATCATCGCGGTAGGCCCCGGCAAGCGCAGCGACACCGGCGACCTGATCCCGATGGACGTCAAGGCGGGCGACAAGGTCATGTACTCGAAGTACGGCGGCACCGAGATCAAGCTCGATGGTGAGGAACTGCTCATCCTCTCGGCACGCGACATCCTCGCCGTCATCGGCTAGGCACCAACACACCTGAGAGGAGTTACACAGCATGTCCAAGATCATCAAGTTCGACGAAGAGGCGCGGCACGGTCTCGAGGCCGGTGTCGACCGCCTCGCAGCAGCCGTACGTGTGACGCTCGGCCCCCGCGGCCGCAACGTCGTCCTCGACAAGAAGTGGGGCGCGCCGACAATCACCAACGATGGTGTGACGATCGCCAAGGAGATCGAGCTCGAGGACCCGTGGGAGAACATGGGCGCCCAGCTCGTCAAGGAAGTCGCCACCAAGACCAACGACGTCGCCGGTGACGGAACCACCACCGCGACCGTCCTC
>WHTI01000288.1 GCA_009377815.1 Actinomycetota bacterium | reverse complement strand
GGCCATCGAGCTCTGGGCCCAGCACTGGAACGACAACCCCAAGCCCTTCATCTGGCACAAAGCCGCCGACGAGATCATCGACAAGGTGCGCAGAGGACGACAACGACTCCACCAGATCAAAACCGCGACGGACCACTAGGGCTGCGCCGAGCACGCCCACCCGCAGGCAGGTTCCGCATCCAGCACGGGAGCCCAGGAGCTCCAGGAGCAGGCGATGGCCAAGGCACCGGGGGTGCGCGCGTAAAGCTCCTTCGGCAGGAGTGGGCAGCAGTTCGTGGCCAAGAGTGTGGCCAGAGATCACCTCACCTTCACCCCGCGTCGTCAGCGGAGCCGTCCTCGCAGCCTCCTCCGCAAAGTAGGTGTGGCGAGCTAGCGTTACTCGGTGCGCACGAACGTCTACGTCGACGGCTTCAACCTGTACTACGGCTGCCTCAAGGGCACGCCGTATCGCTGGCTCGATCTTGAGGCGCTGTGCGCCCGCCTGCTCACCAACAACAGGGTGCATCGGATCCGCTACTTCACAGCCCGTGTCTCCGCTCGCCCGAACAAGGCGCACGATCCCGTTCATCAGGACAAGTACCTGCGCGCTCTCGCGACCCTTCCCACCGTGTCGATCCACCTGGGGAGCTTCCTCACCAAGCCGGCGAAGATGCCCCTCGCTGTACCGCGGCCAGGTGGCCCGAAGTTCGCCGACGTGCTGAAGACGGAGGAGAAGGGCTCGGACGTCAACCTGGCGACCTACCTGGTCGCGGACGCGTTCCGCGGCGACGCCGCCGCGTTCGTGGTCGTCAGCAACGACAGCGACCTCACGGAGCCCATTCGCATCGTGCGTCACGAGCTCGGAAAGGTCGTCGGGGTCATCAACCCGCACCCGCCGAACAAGCGAAGCCGGGCCCTGCTGAGCTGCAAGCCGACGTTCTTCAAGCAGATCCGGCGGGGCGCGCTGGCCGCCAGCCAGTTCCCCGAGACCCTCACCGACGCGACAGGAACGATCACCAAGCCGGCAGGCTGGTGAGCAGCAGAGCCAAAGCAAAGGCCCCGCCGAAGCGGGGCCTCGCACCCAGCCACCGAAGTGCCTGGGGGGATAGCACCACGATACAGCCTTCCCGTCCCATGTCCAGGGCGAGCCGCTGCCCGGCCACCGTGACCGACCGCTTCGAGGCGCAAGAGGCCTCGACGAGCGAGACGCATCAATCTGCCAGCCGAGTGTGAGGTTGGCCCCTGACACCGGACACTGACCCCACACCGTCAGTGTCCGGTGTCAGGGGCCAACCTCAGGTGCTCTGATGAGAGCGAACGTCTCCAGGTCGACGTCCTCCCGCGTCAGCGTCCAGATGATGTCTCCCTCGCCCCCGGCGAGGACGTCGATCGCGTAGCAGGCCTGGTCAACAGCATGCTGCACGGACTGGCCGGCAGCGATGGCGCTGTAGAAACGGGCCGCGAAGACGTTGGCTGCCAGGTCGGTAATACTACGAGCTGTCGCGATGACGACGGGCACCGCTGCCAGCAGGGCTTCGGCGCCGTCGAGCGTGTCGCAGGCGTTGAGCACCAGCACCAGTGGTGGCTTGCTCGTGGCGCCGAGCGCCTGGGCGAGCTGCACAAAACTGACCGGCAACTCTTCCGGGTCATCCATGGCGCCGTCGTCGAACTCCAGCTCCTGGGCACCACCATGACCAGAGAAATGCAGGACGTGCGGGGCTTGGTCGTTCAGCGCGTTGAGGACGTCGGTCGGCTGTGCGGCGGGCCAGTGCTCAATCTCGATGTAGTCCCGCAGCGGGGCGCGCTTGACTTCCTCGCGAACGTCCCGGATCTCCTTGTCCACCCGGATGCGGGTCTCGACCAGCTCGTCGGTGACGGGATCAGTGTCGGTGACGTGCGGATTCGCCGTCAGGTAAGCCACGCGCAGGATCTCTGGCTGGGGCGTCGGCACCTGTCGGATCTCGTGGATGTAGCGCACGGTCGGCTGCGCCAGGTGGGCAAGCTCACGGGCGTGGGTCTTCTCTTTGCGCCGCCGACCTTCGTCGCGCTGATATACGCGTGCCTTGTGTAGATCGGAAAGGAACGGTGCCGGCTCGTCTGGATTGGGCATCTCCGCACCTCTGATGGTTTGCGGTAGGGACCGCCCTTGCGGGCGGCCCCCCGCGCAGATCCCAGCGTGCGCTGCTAACGCACTGGGCTCCTGCCTCGGGTTCTGGCGTCGAACCGCACGTTTGGGAAGGGATGCTTCACGCGGGCGGGTGGTAGC
>WHTI01000211.1 GCA_009377815.1 Actinomycetota bacterium | reverse complement strand
TACGCCGCGTGGTTCGCGATCTTCCATCAGCGTTACTCGACCAACACGGCTCCCAGTTGGGAGCGCGCCCAGCCGTTCCGTTTCGTTGCACACAACGGCGAGATCAACACGATCCGAGGGAACGTTGCGTGGATGAGATCGCGCGAGGGCCGGCTGGGGGCCGAGGACCTCGCCCCCGAGGATCTGCTCGCGCCGATCATCGACGAGAGCGGCTCCGACTCCGCGATGTTCGACGAGGCGCTCGAACTCCTCGTGCGCGGCGGGCGCGAGCTCGACCACGCCGCGGCGATGCTGGTTCCTGCGGCATGGGAGCACGTCGACGGCATCGCACCCGAGGTGCGCGACTTCTTCCGCTATCACTCGGCTCTGGTCGAGCCCTGGGACGGTCCTGCCGGTCTCGTGTTCAGCGACGGCCTGCGCGTCGCTGCGTCCCTCGACCGCAACGGGCTCCGTCCCCTGCGGATCCAGATCTGTGAGGACGGTCTCGTCGCATGTTCGTCGGAAGCCGGCGCGGTCTCGACGAGGGGACACGGTCGCATCACACGCGATCGCCTCGGACCGGGACAGATGTTGCTCCTCTCCCCCACCGAGGGCGGGTTGCTCGGCGACACCGAGATCAAGAAGCGGCTGGCCCGTCGGCGGCCCTACGGGGATTGGGTCGACGCGTCCGAGATTCCGGCCGCCACCGGCTCACCGGTAACCGAGGCGCCATCCGATGTCGTTGCCCGGCAGGTCGCCGCCGGTTACTCCAAGGAAGAGTTCACCGTCGTCATCCGCCCGATGGGAAGTGATGGTGCCGAACCGACCTCCTCGATGGGTGACGACACCGCGCAGCCGCCACTGTCGGGCACGTCGCGCGGGGTGTTCTCGTACCTGAAGCAACGCTTCGCCCAGGTGACCAACCCTCCGATCGATCACCTCCGCGAACGTCACGTGATGTCGACCTCGACCTACGTCGGTCCCCGCGCGGCGCTGCTGCACGAGAAGAGCGACGCCGCACGACTCCGCCGCTATCCGTCGTTCATCCTGTTCCCGGATGCGGTCGAAGGCTTGATCGACGACGGCGCCGTGCTGCTCGACGCCACCTTCGATGTCCTCGAGGGTCCCGACGGACTCGAGCCGGCTCTGCGCGCCCTGGCGGTGGCTGCCCGCTCGGCGGTGAACTCGGGGGCCGAGATCGTCGTGGTGTCGGATCGAGGCGCATCGGAGGAGCGGGCGGCGATCCCGTCGGCCCTGTCCGCCGGAGCGGTACACCACGCTCTGCTCGACGCCGGCCTTCGTGGGCAGGTGGGGATCGTGGTCGAGACCGACGACGCTCGGGAGACCCATCACTTCGCCTGCCTGTTGACGAACGGCGCCGATGCGGTCTGTCCACGACTCGCTCTCGAATCGTTGTGCGATCTCGCCGTCAACGGACGACTCGGTGGCGACGCCGGGCCGGTCGAGGCGCAACGGCGGTTCGCTCGCGCGGTCGAAGACGGCGTGCTGAAGGTGATGAGCAAGATGGGGATCTCGACCCTCGATTCCTACAAGGGGGCGCAGATCATCGAGGCCATCGGCCTCGGACCCGACGTCATCGATCTGTGCTTCCCGGGCGTCAGCTCGCCTCTCGGGGGACTCTCCCTCGTAGAACTGGGGGCCGATGCCTTGATCCGCCACACGTCGGCAGCTGCGCTGAAGCCGAAGCTGGTCAACAGCGGCTTCATCAAGTTCAAGAAGGGCGGCGAGTACCACGCCTTCGAGCCGCCGGTCGTCGACGCCCTGCACGAGCACGTCGGTATCGAAGAGAGATCCGCCGGCAGCGAGAACGCGGGCGATGACGAAATGGCGGCGGCGCATCAATTAAGGGCCGCGGTCCGAGGCGTGCCGGGCGCGTACGACCGCTTCGCACGCCTCGTCAACGAGCGGCCCGCGGCCGAGCCCCGCGACCTGCTCGTGTTCGCAGCTGCCGCTCCGGTGCCTCTTGACGAGGTCGAGGACGCGAGCTCGATCGCGAGGCGCTTCTCGTCGGGCGCGATGTCACATGGCGCCCTGTCGGCCGAAGCCCACGAGACCATGGCCCGGGCCCTGAACCTGATCGGCGGTGCGGCCAACTCCGGCGAGGGAGGCGAGGCGCCCGAGCGGTTCGCCGACGACCGCAACTGTGCGATCAAACAGGTTGCCTCGGGACGCTTCGGAGCGACGCCCGCATATATCGCCGGTGCTACCGAACTGCAGATCAAGATGGCGCAGGGATCGAAGCCGGGCGAGGGCGGCCAGTTGCCGGGCAAGAAGGTGTCGGTCGAGATCGCCCGGCTCCGGCACACGGTCCCGGGCGTCGCCCTGATCTCTCCCCCACCGCATCACGACATCTACTCGATCGAGGACCTCGCGCAGTTGATCTTCGACCTCAAGCAGGCGAACCCGTCCGCCAAGGTCTCGGTCAAGCTCGTCGCCAGCGAGGGGGTCGGCACGATCGCCGCGGGAGTCGTGAAGGGCCTCGCCGATGTCGTCCATGTGTCCGGCGGAGACGGTGGGACCGGCGCCAGTCCCCTCGCGTCGATCAAGAACGCGGGCCTGCCGTGGGAGATCGGTCTCGCCGAGGTTCGTGAGGCTCTCACCGGCAACGACCTGCGCGGACGTGCCCGGGTGCGCGTCGACGGCGGCTTCAAGACCGGCCGCGATGTGGTCGTGGCCGCCCTCCTCGGAGCCGATGAGTTCTCCTTCGGCACCGCGATCCTGATAGCGGAAGGCTGCATCATGGTGCGGACCTGCCACCGGAACACCTGTCCCGTCGGGATCACGACCCAGGACGAGAAGCTCAGGGCGAAGTTCACCGGGACCCCCGAGATGGTCGCCGAGTATCTGATGTCGGTCGCGGATGAAGCTCGAACGATCCTCGCCTCGCTCGGACTCAGGTCGATCGATGAGGCGATCGGCCGGGTCGATCTCCTGGAGCCGCGCGTGATGGACGACGCTCGAGCCGCGTCGCTGAACGTCGCGTCATTGCTCACGCCTCCGGTCGGCGAGCGAGCCTTCACCGGCAGCCTGCCGCTCCAATCCCCACGCTCGCGACTCGGCGACGAACTGTTCGTCGCCGCGGTTCCGGCACTGGAAGCAGGAGAGGAGATCACCCTCGATTACAAGATCTCGACCGCGGATCGGACCGTTGGAGCGCGCCTCGGCTGTTGGGCGGCGTCGCGATGGAGCCCCTCACGCCCTCCGGGTGGGGTGGGCGCGAACTTCACCGGCGCCGCGGGGCAGTCGTTCGGCGCGTTCCTGTCCGACGGGATAGGACTCAACCTCATCGGTGAGGCCAACGACTACGTGGCCAAGGGCATGGGCGGAGGTCGGGTAACGATCAGGCCTCCCGAGAACGACGCCGGCAACCCCGTCCTCGCCGGCAACACCGTCCTCTACGGGGCGACCGGGGGCCAGCTGTTCATCGCCGGACGCGCCGGCGAGCGCTTCGCGGTCCGGAACTCGGGCGCGGTTGCGGTCGTCGAGGGCACCGGCGACCACGCCTGCGAGTACATGACCGGAGGCGCCGTCGTCATCCTCGGCCCGACCGGCCGCAACCTGGGGGCCGGAATGAGCGGCGGCGAGGCCTACGTCTACGACCCCGCCGGGGAGCTCGAAAGGAACCTCAACGACCAACTCGTGGCGGCCTACGAGCCGACCGAGGGCCAGCTCACGTCGCTTCAGCGAGTCGTCACCCGGCACCTCGAGGCC